>NZ_PKGG01000095.1:0-18065 GCF_046480465.1 Arthrospira sp. PCC 8006 | reverse complement strand
AAAGCCAAATCTGCTAGAGAAAGCAAACGCCTGCGACGGGAGGCGATGCGAATGATGATGGCGGCACCGGAACACTGTTTTTGGAAGGGAGAACCGCCCCAATATCGGGATGATTTACTGTATGTTGAAGCGGCGGCGGTGGCTTGGGATTATATAGAACGCAAAATTCATGGAAATGTTCGGGGTGGGAAAGTTTACGACCCCGATATTGACAACGCTGCTAGTCCCTTCACTCTCTGGGATATTCGCTGTAAAGGGGAGTATAAAAACCGACTGCAAAAACGGCGGGAGTTAATCAATGATAATCCCCCCACACCCGATCCGGAAACACCTTACAATATTGAAAATGAACCGCAGCCCTCGGTAGATATTCCCCGGTTAGAACGTATCCGCCGGGAAATTGAAAACGACCCGACGGGAGAGTTAACGAGTTCTTTTGTCCGCCAAACCCCACCGCCGCCCATTACGGTTCAAGATGCTTTATTGTTCATTTACGATCGCGTCTCTAAGGGGGAAAAATACACCCTAAAATTGGTCGCCGAACATTTTAATATCCCGCCGGGAGTCGTCAACGCGGCTTGGAGTCGCACCATCAGTCGCCTGTTGAAAAAGATGGGCGATCGCCTTTCTCAGGAACTAGATTTAGATGGGGATATTGACCCCTATACAAGCTGTTAACCAGAGCCATATATTAACACCATGAACACTCAAGAATTATTCGGTCAACTGATTCCGATTCCGCCCAAAATAACCCAGTATTTACAAAGGCTTTCCCGTGACATTGAACCCTCCCAATTTTCAGAGATTGCCGAAAAAGCGATCGCTGTTTGGGTGGTGCATCGCTATCTAAAAAGGTTCGATTATCAATCGGATTTCCGCACCAGTAGCGCCTGGAATGTCGCCGCCCAGGTTTTGACAGATTTGGCGGATTTAGAAATCTTTGAAGATAGCCGCAGTTTGGGAATAGTTGAATGTATCCCCCTAGCCGCTGATGCCGAAAGTTTGGAGATTCCCGAAGGGTCAATAATAGGCGATCGCATTGCCTATATTGCCGTAGAAATTAACCCGCCCCAAACCTGGGGAAAAATTGTCGGATTTACCCCCGCCCTAGAAACAGAATATCCAGAACCGAGTATCGATCGCCAAGACCTGTTAGAATGCGATCGGCTGTTGGATTTATTGGAACTCGCCGAACCCCTCGCCGACCCGTCCCGATTTTCGGAATTAGAGTCCTATTGGTTGGGTTACGGTGAATGGTCTGCCGAAGCACGCCAAGCAGTTGTCGCCCAACTGGAAAAAGCCCTATTATTAGAAACCAAGGAACGCCTGCAAGTGGAGTCCGCCGCCCAGGAATTGGAAGCCTTAATCGCCCAATCTGTAGCCGACTCCGAGCGAGAATTGGCAATGCGAGAAGATCCAGAAAATGAGTCCCGCCAACAACTGCGATCGATTTTGCGGCGGTTATTCGAGTCATTGCGGGCAGCAGAAGATTAATCACCCCCCCCCTACCCCCCAAGGGATGTCAAGGCTCTGGGAGGCTCCTGGGGCGTTTTGGTGGCGATCGCTGTTGAGGGTGCAACCTGCCCGTACATAAAAAATCATCATTTTCCAGAGTTAGTTATGTAAGGGGTTCCCCCCAACTATAACTATCAAATCCAAGGCAAAATCATGGAACACATTGCCAACATTCTGCCCAACCTGATTCCCCATACCATCACCGCCCAAAATAGCCTTTTATATCCCGTGGTGGAAAATGCGATCGCCTCTTCTCAAATCCGCCTTGATAGGTTGCCCTACGCCGTGCGCTGGCACATTCCCGCTCACAAATATTCACAGGCTCAAGGCTTTATCCAACAACTGACCCAACCCGCCGGCGGCTACAACACCACTCTTTCCCATGGCAATTGGCTCAATCCCAGGGAGAAAAATTGGGTGGGGGAATCTATCGTTTTGGTGAAATCTTACATGACGGCGGCGATGTTGCAGCGACACCTCGGCGCGATGGTGCGGGGTTCCTACCGCATGGGTCGCACACTGGGAGAAGAGGCGATCGCTCTGGAAATTCTCACCAATAATACCATGCTGATCATCCCCACAGACCGTCGGATCTCCCCTTGACTCCAGAGCGCTGTACCCCATCATTCTCCTGAAGCCCGCACCTATCCTAACCGGTGGGTGTCGGGAATATGTCATCGTATGCCAATTTTTCGATAAGATGAGAACTATAGACCGACAGTGAAACCGGAAGCAGAGACCATGGCTAAAACCGTTGCCGATGTAATGACCCCTAATCCCCTTGTGATTAGTCCTGATGCGCCCTTAACTGATGCGATCGCCCTACTAGCCCAGAACCGAATTGGGGGGCTTCCCGTGATGGATAACACGGGTAAATTGGTGGGCTTTATCTCGGAAACTGATATTATCTGGCAGCAAAGTGGCGTGACCCCACCAGCCTACATCACTATTCTCGACAGTGTGATTTATCTCGAAAATCCCTCTCGCTACGAAAAGGAATTACACAAAGCCCTCGGTCAAACCGTGGGAGACGTAATGAGTAACGGACCGATGATCACCATTAAACCAGATTGCTCTCTGTCAGAAGCAGCCCGGTTGATGAACCAAAAACAAGTGCATCGCCTGCCAGTTTTGGATGGGTCCAAAAAATTAATCGGTATTTTGACCTGTGGGGATATTATCCGAGTCATGGCTATAGGTACTGATGACGACTGAAGCCCATCGGTTTCCCCAGTTGTTGTTAGTTTTCTGATACATTTACGCGGCATTTTTCCGGTTCCGGATAATGCAACGATAGCACCATTACCTGTTAAGGTAATGGAGGCGGTATCCCGCAAAGCTTTTAGAAAGATGATCCAAAAGCACTGTTTAGCTTGGTAGTCTTAGACCTGATTTTTCGCTTCACCTTGGCAACCATGTTGGAAGTCTCGAAGATGAGCACAAAAAATTAGGCTGTTTTATGGGATGGTCAGGGATGCGACCCAATCAACCAAGGGGTTGAAGTCCTCACCGTCGGGAGTTATTTCGTACATTTGGGCTCTATTTCATACCCGAACGTCTCGCACCATTGGTATGGTAGCGCATCGCCCTAATTGGTGGTTCAACTAATCTGCGATTAAATTAAGCTCTCATCGCAGAATAAGATGGGAATAGTCCTTAAAGGTTAGTTCTCCCCCTAGGGTGAGAGTAGCCCCGGACCTTAACCGACAGCAACTGCTTAACTGTTTAACCAAAATGACTATTACTCCAGAGTCCATTGTGCAACAACTGAGTTCGGAAAATCTTGGCGATCGCTTACGGGGGGTTAACCAAATCCGTCAACTCGAAAAAAGTATCGGCTTTGAATTACTGCAAAGGGCGATCGCTGACTCAGATACCCGAGTCCGATATGCAGCAGTTAGCCAAATGGCCAGCCTCGGACACCAAGATCGCGACCTCTCTTTAAACCTATTGCGCGATTGTCTGCTTAACGATCCAGAACCTGATGTCCAAGCAGCCGCCGCCGATTCCATCGGGGCTTTGAAACTCACAGAAGCCTTTGAAGACCTCCATCAGGTTTACCATAATACCTCCGAATGGTTGGTACAATTGAGCATTATTGCCGCTTTAGGAGAATTGGGAGATCCGCGCGGTCTTGAACTCCTCGAACATGGCCTGATTCATGGCAACGAATTGCTCCAAACCGTTGCGATCAGCGCTTTGGGAGAATTAGGCGATCGTCAAGCCATACCCCTATTAATATCCCGTGCATCAGACCCAGATTGGCAGATCCGCCACCGCATCGCCCAAGCCTTATCTCGCCTGGGGGGCGAGGAAGTTCAAGAGGTTTTGCAACAATTGGCTACTGATGAAGTCTCCCAAGTCGCCCAAGAAGCACAATCAACACACAATTCCTAAAATCTGGGTTTATCAGACGGTGCAATTTCTGGTAGCGTAAATATAAAGTACGAGCCGAAAAGGCTGATCTCGGCTAATCTATCGTTATTTGTACTTACGCTTATCCTTTTTGCTTGGGAGAAAAAAATGTTAACACTTCTGTTTCAAGTGCTTTTGGCGGCTTTGGTGATTGTGTCCTTCCTCATGATTGTCGCGGTTCCTGTGGCTTATGCTTCTCCTCAAAATTGGAGTCAGTCTAAGCCCCTCATTTTTATCGGTTCTGGCCTGTGGGCGGTGCTGGTGATTTTAGTAGGAGTTTTTAACTACTTAGTTGTTTAGCCCCCTCGGCTATTGACAATTAACTTAGTAGAGGTCAGAGGAATGGGGAAATCTTCCACCCCAAACCTCTATCCTCAAATACTCAACAGATAATTTAGACTATTTTATTATGACGGTTTTTGAAGGTACTTTTACTCAGCTTGAGTCCGTAAAGTTGGCGATCGTAATTGGTCGGTTTAACGATTTGATTACCACTAAACTACTAGAAGGGTGTCAAGATTGTTTAAAGCGACATGGGGTAAATCCTGACCCCCACGGGACTCAGGTTGATTATATTTGGGTTCCTGGTAGTTTTGAAATTCCCATGGTGGCTAATCAATTAGCCCTCAGCGGTCGCTATGATGCCATCATTTGTCTGGGGGCGGTCATTCGCGGACACACTCCCCATTTTGATTATGTGGCGGCGGAAGTGTCTAAAGGAATTGCGGCTTCTGCTTTCCAAACTGGTGTACCTGTGATATTTGGTATCTTAACTACTGATTCCATGCAACAGGCTTTGGAACGTGCCGGAATTAAAAGCAACAAGGGTTGGGATTATGCTATGAATGCCCTGGAAATGGTAAGCCTAATGCGACAAATGCGCCATAAAGGACGCTCAGGGCCCTATTTACCTAATACTATTGGCGCAACATCAACTCCGGTTTTATCAGCCGGTGTTGATACGGATGAATCCTCGGAATTTTCCACAGAATCCGGCGATCGCTCTAATCCATAACAACCTAAATCAGATAATTAGGTAATTTCCCAATATTTAAGCTGTCAATTATCGGGTATTTGCGGGATGAGTTACCATGAAAATTAAACAGGCGATCGACCTCCATAAATTCTTGACTTTTCTAGTCGTCCTGGGGTTGATGGTGGCATATAATAACTTTACCATCGGCCCCTGGGTTTATCTCGCTCTCCACGGAACCTATGGTATTTTGTGGTTGTTAAAAAGCCGTATTTATCCAGATAAACAGTGGGAAGAAGAGGTGACTTGGTGGAAGGGAGTGGCGGTGTTTACCTTTTTAATATCATATTGGGTGGCTCCATTTCTATTAGTTAGTAGTTACTCAGAACCACCCCCTATATTGATTTCTGCCGCCATTTCTATTAACCTATTGGGCGTATTTTTGCACTACACCAGTGATGCTCAAAAATACTACACCTTAAAATATAAATCCGGATTAATTACAGAGGGATTTTTTGCCCGTTCTCGTAATATTAATTATGGGGGAGAAATTCTGATTTATCTCAGTTTTGCGATGTTAGCACAACATGGGCTACCGTTTGTGATTCTGGCATCATTTGCGATCGCTATTTTTATCCCCAATATGCTCAAAAAAGATAAATCCCTCTCCCGCTACCCGGAATTTGAACAATATCGCCAAAATTCTGGGCTACTCTTACCCAAATTATGGGGAAAAATCCCCGACTCTAACCCTAGTGCGATCGCCCCAAATAATGATGGATGATTCCCTGAATTTAATCAGACTGTTAAAAATAGTAAAGATATAGGGATAAAACAGACATATTGGGGGACAATGTGTTTAGGGAATACCATTAGAGGTAGTCCCGGATACCGTTTAGTTATTGACCCGATTAATTGGGTAGGGGGTTATAATATGGTACAAGCTGTTATTCATAGTACCGTCAAATATTCCATTAAAGTCATTCAAGACGAGGCGCGTAACCTGGTAGAAAAAGGATTAATCGATCGCCATCAACCAATTTACACCATGTGCCAGTATATCCCAGCCCGTGAGTGGGATTGGGTCGAGTGTGAATTAGAACAAAATGATTTTTTGCTCAGAGATAGGGTCATTGACCTCTTAGGTCGTGAGGATTGGAAGGAAGACTAGATTGATAAATAGGCATATTAGCGTGAATGTTCGCGTCAGCTTGATTAGGGCGCTGGCTAATTGCGCCCTGGTGACTGCTATTTGTGTATTTAGGGCTCCGTCAGAGAATCATTATTATTCTTGAATGGGGACGGTGGGCGATCGCTACTCCAAGCCCACCAAGCACAACCACATTGACAGTGATAAAATTCTTGCCACTTGCGGCGGTTATTATCCCCATATACAGGCGATCGGCGATTAATCCACACCTGTTGAGCTTCTAAACTGCTGGCCGAACATTGGGGACAGCAAAACTCGAAGGCGTGAACAGCATCACTGGTCCAGTTAGGCGGTGTTAGCTGAAAAGCATCCATTTTAATCAGACTTTTTGCCCTATTGTAGATTGTATTTGGCTGCCGCAACATACCTAATTCATATATATTTGTGTTTCAACCGGATTTGGTGCAAGATTCGTAGTAACCAAAATCCTCAGTATCCATTTATCATCTGGTGATAACTTAGCCCAGAGGTGTACATCCACCCCTTGATAAGTTATGGCATATTTAGATTTGAGGCGAAATTGGAGCCGATGGTTTCCGGGCAACCCCCCAACCCATCAATCACTATAGTTGTGGGTGCAGCTTCTCCAATTATTCAGTTTCCGCACTTAGGGAAAGATTTATGAATCCACTGCTGAATTTAATTTCCCTACTGGGAATTGCTGGTTTGTGCTTTATTGCTTGGTTAACTTCCGAAAACAAGCGCGTCATCCCCTGGAATGTGATCATTTGGGGAATAGGCTTACAAATGGTTATTGGACTCATTGTATTTGTCTTAGGTAGCCAATTAGTCGAGGGACTCAGTACCCTGCTTAACTCCATTTTGGACGCTTCCGAAGCCGGGGCGCGATTCTTATTTGGTGGACCACAATCAATTTTGGTAGCTGACCCAGACTTTCGCGCTGGTCCGGGTCCCGCTGGACGTTGGATTGCTAGGGCTGTGGGAACTCCCTATGTCGCAGTCCCAGGCGATCGCATTGGCCCCGATAATCTTAACCCCGGTTTTGCCTATGTTCTAGCATTTCGCGCCCTTCCTCAAGTCATTTTCTTTGCCGGTTTGGTCAGCTTATTATATCGGCTAAATATCATTCAGCCAGTCGTGCAAATTTTCGCCAAAATATTTCAGAAAACCATGGGAATTAGTGGCGCTGAATCCCTATCCGGTGCCGCTAATATTTTTGTTGGTATTGAATCGGCGATCGCTGTTAAACCCTATTTATTAGACATGACCCGCAGCGAACTATGTGCCATTCTCGCCAGTTGTTTCGGGTCGATCGCTTCCTCCGTTTTAGCATTATATGCCGGATTTCTCAGGCCGACTTTTCCCAACATCACCGGACACCTAGTTTCTGCCTCCTTAATGACAATTCCCGCCTGCTTTGTCATTGCCAAAATTCTAGTACCAGAAACTGGTCAACCCAAAACTATGGGCAAAGTTCCCGAAGAACCAAAAACCGATAAAGCCAGCCTTCCTAACCCTATGGATAGCTTAATCGGTGGTGCTTTAGATGGCGTGAAAATGGCAGTAGGAATAGCCGCCGCCTTGATTGCCATTTTGGGAATGGTGGCGTTAGTTAATTTGGTCTTTCAGACTTTGGCAGGATTTTCCGAAAGTGATTTTTTCCTCCTTAGTTGGATAGGTAATATATTTCAGGTCATTACCCTACAAAACATTTTGGGAGCCTTATTTTTACCTCTCACCTTTTTAACGGGTGTTTCCCTAGAATGGCCAGAACTATGGCAGTCTTCCCTATTAATCGGTAGAAGGCTTTTGGAAACTAATATACCCCCCTATCAAGCCCTCGCTCAACTTAATGCTAACGGCGAAATTAGCAACCGCGCCATGTTAATTGTTAGCTATGTTTTGTGCGGATTTACTCATTTTGCCTCCTATGGAATTTTCGTCGGTGGTTTATCTTCCTTGATTCCCAGCCGACGTTCTGAAGTCGCGTCTTTAGGGTTTACTGCCTTATGGGCGGGTACTTTAGCAACTTTAATGACAGGCTGTATGGCGGGATTATTTGACTTTGGAAATCCGGCTATTTTTGGCAAGTAATTAACTGGATTAATTCGGGCTTATTTTGAGGAGGAATTATGCAACCAAAACGCCTGAAAATTATAGGCTTGGGACTCATCACTGCTTTGCTTTTACTGCTGTTAGGTAATATCGATCGCCTACCATTTACCAACATACCAGCAGAATCGGCGATCGCTCAACAGACTACTCCGACACCCACTCCGACACCCACCCCAGAACCCACCCCAGAACCTGCACCACCGCCGCCGGAACCTGCACCACCGCCGCCGGAACCCACAAATTCTGTGGAACCATTACCCCTAAGTGGTAGCACTTTTAAGGACCCCCAAGGTCGTTTTGAGGTAGGACTTATCCAGGATTTTAGTGTGGGGTTTGCGGGCAATTTTCCCCTGTTTGAGTCCCCAGATGGTAACTTGGCTTATACTGTCGTAGCTAGATATCGTGAAAGCGATCGCGCTTTACCCGAATTAGCGATCGCCCAAATTGCGATCGAAATCTTTGAGCGCGGCGAAGGTTTTAAACCCGGAAATTTTCAAACTTTGGGCACCGGAGAAGTGCAAATGCCTTGGACGGGAACCTTAAAAATCGGTGGCAGAAGCCAACCCATGTCGGGAGCGATTGTTGCCCGTCAAGCTGGTAATCAAATCCTGGTTTTATTGGTTTCTGCTACAGCAGCAGGAACCCCTAATATAGAGGGTGCTGTCGCGGCTTTGTCCGACACACTACAACCCCTGTAAAAGTAATTAATAATTATTAATTGTAGGGGCGGGTTCCGCTGTCAATTTTCCATCCCCACCAGGATATTAATAAACCCGCCCCACCGTTTGTTGACCACCATATGGGGTGGTGCGGTGGTGCGTCAGGTGATAATAATTAATTATTAATTGTAGGGGCGGGTTCCGCTGTCAATTTTCCATCCCCACCAGGATATTAATAAACCCGCCCCACCGTTTGTTGACCACCATATGGGGTGGTGCGGTGGTGCGTCAGATGAACAAAATTTGCCGTTGACCCGATAAATTATTCCTCTGACGCACCCTACGAGGGTGATAATAATCAATTATTAATTATTAATTGTTAACTATGAATCCTGATAAAGAAATTCGTCATCTATTAGATTTAATGCCAGCCTCCGGTCGCATGATGGCTAGACTAAAAAGTAATCCTCGACAGTCTACTGTGATTGAATATGAATTTCCCCTTCCTTGGAAAACTACCAGACCGATTTTGATTAATTTTGACCTGTGGGAACAGCTATCAAGACCACAGCGAGATTTATTGTTGTTGCGGACTGTTAGCTGGGTTACTAATGTGCAATGGTTTAAACCTGACCTGAATCAAGCCATTGTGGTGGCGGGAATAGTCGGAACTGGGATACAATTTATACAGCAGGATGCTGTTGGTGTTCTCCTGGCCGGAGGATTAGCTGCTGTAGGTTTGCGTAGGCTCTGGCAGGCTAATCAACGCTCTGAGATGGAATTAGAAGCTGATGATCTCGCTATTAGGGTAGCTGGGCGACGGGGTTATGAGGAAGCGATCGCAGCAGCCGCTTTAGCAGAGGCGATCGAAGTTGTGGCTAAAATTGAGGGTCGCCGAGGATTGAGTTTTATGGAATTAGTCCGCTGTCAGCACCTCAAGGCGATCGCCAACTCTTCTAAGTAAGCGCCATAATTGATACGATCGCACCATTCGCCAAGCTTGAATAGCCTAACTTACCAGAGGGGAGAATCAACTCCCCTATATTTTCAACGTCGCCAAAGGGTTTCGCCGCCGGGACGGTCAATGAGGGTAACACCACTAGCCTGTAATTGGTCACGAATACGATCGCCTTCCGCATAGTTTTTAGCTTTTCTAGCGGACTGTCGTTGTTTAACCAAATCCTCAATTTCAGCGTCGCTAATTCCCTGAGTCGCCGCTGGTGGTTGTGCTTGTGTTACAGCTTCCAAGCCGAAAACTCCCGCTAACTCCACCAAAGTTTTCCAGATGGCATAAATGCGATCGCTCTGGGTATCAGTCTTCCCTTCATGAGCCAATAAATTCCCTTGGCGGCGCAACTCTTTAGCCAATTCAAACAAGACAGCCAAACCCCCAGGAGTATTAAAATCATCATCCATAGCCACCCGGAAGCGTTGGAGTGCATCTTCTGTCGTGTCGTATTTACCAGGGGAGGAATCATCAGACCATCCCAAGGGTGCGCCGTATTGTTGAGCAAATAATAACCCATCTTTCAAGGTTTCCCAGCCATTGTTAGCCGAGGCGATCGCCTCATCAGTAAAATCGAGAGGTTTACGATAGTGACCTTGTAGAATAAATAAGCGGACAACCATAGGATCTACAGGGCGATCGAGCAATTCACGAATCGTCGTAAAATTGCCCAAAGACTTAGACATTTTTTCCCCACCGACCGTCACCATACCATTGTGCATCCAATATCGAGCCAGAGTCTTACCAGTCGCCGCCTCAGACTGAGCGATTTCATTTTCATGGTGAGGAAACACYAAATCACCGCCGCCGCCGTGAATATCAATAGTTTCTCCCAGTAGTTGTCGGACCATAGCCGAACATTCAATGTGCCACCCCGGACGACCGGGACCCCAGGGAGAATCCCAGGCGGGTTCTCCGGGTTTAGCAGCTTTCCAGAGAGCAAAATCCGCCGGATTTTTTTTCTTGAGAGTTTCCGGGTCAGCCACAGCTACGCGACCACTAGCCCCCATTTGTAGGTCTTCGAGTTGTCGCCGGGAGAGTTTACCATAATCGGGGAAGTGACCGACACTGTAATAAACATCTCCATCGACAGCATAAGCGTGTCCTGTAGCGGTGAGTGTATCAATAAGTTGGTGAATTTCCTGGATATGATCTGTCACCCTAGGATAAGCGTTAGCATCGCGTACATTTAGCCGTCGCAGGTCTTCAAAGTAAGCGTCTATAAAGCGTTGGGAGACCTCCTCCATAGTGCTGTCATGTTCTTTAGCGCGGTTGAGGATTTTGTCGTCAATGTCGGTAAAATTCTGGACGTAGTTAACTTCATATCCTGACCACTCCAAATAGCGGCGTACCACGTCCCAGGTGGTGTAGGATCGTGCATGACCTAAATGGCAATAGTCATAAACTGTCACCCCGCAGCAGTACATTTTGACTTTTCCGGGTTCTAGGGTGGTAAAGGTTTCTTTTTGGCGGGTTTGGGTGTTATAGATTTTTAGAACCATGTTGAGTCTTAATAGTGTAAATGCTTAGGCTGGCTAGGGTTTAGCTAAGGATGGCTGATTTGATGGGGACGGCGTTAAAGAAACAGGATCTAACCCCCGTGTGACAGGCTACGTCCCCAATTTGCTCGATTTTGAGCAGGAGGACATCAGCATCACAATCGTAGTATAGGGCTTTGAGCTTTTGAATGTGTCCTGATGTGGCCCCTTTGTGCCACAGTTGCGATCGCGATCGACTCCAATAGTGAACTTCACCCGTTGTTAGGGTTTGTTGCAAGGATTGGCGATTCATCCAAGCCATCATTAATACTGTACCGTCTTTATGGTCTTGGGCGATCGCTGGAATTAAACCTTGTGGATTAAATTTGAGGCTATCGATCCATAATTGGTCTTGGTTCATGGTTAGGGATTTCGTGTAAACATTGTTGTAGGTCTTGTGTGAGGGTTTGGCGGTTCAGGTCTCGACCGATAAATACTAATTGATTTGGGGGTTCGCCGCGAGGATAATTAGGAGTAAGCTGATAGCGTTTTCCGCTGAGTTGGAATAGGTGAGAGGAGTTATTACCTTGATACCAGATAAATCCTTTGGCGCGAAATACATTCGTTGGTAGACGATCGCTTAAGAATGTCTGGAATTTTTCCACACTCAGAGGGCGATCGCTGCGAAAGGATACAGCCACAAATCCATCATTAGCTAGATGTTCCGAATGGTGATCATGGTCTGGTATATTCCCAAAGTCTGGGTGGGAATATTCTATTCCCCAAATAGTGGCTAAGGGAACCTCACCATATTCGGTGGTAATTATACGAGCATCTGGTTTAAGCTGGCGGATCTGTTTTTGGATGCGATCGCATTTTTCTGGGGCGACCAAATCGATTTTATTGAGCAAAATCAGATCACCCCAAGCCATTTGGTTAAGGGCTGCTTCACTGTTAGCTAATAGGTCTGGGGAAAACGTATCAGCATCTACCAGGGTAAAAATAGCATCAAGTCGAGTCAAGTTTCGCAGTTCCGTCCCCCCAAAAGTCATAATAATCGGTAACGGGTCTGCTATTCCTGTGGTTTCAATGAGTAGATAATCTATGTGGGGATTCCGTTGTAAAACCTCGACAATCGTATCTGCTAGGCGGTCATTCAGGGTACAGCATATACAACCATTATTTAACTGCACCATATCATCTTCTAGGTTGATCAGCAGTTGACCGTCAATACTAATCTCCCCAAATTCATTCACAAAAACCGCCACTTTCCGACCATTACGGTGACTCAGAATATAATTGATTAAGGTAGTTTTGCCACTTCCCAAAAATCCGGTAATTACAATTACAGGAACTTCCCGATTTATGGTTAGTTTTTCCCTCGTAGTTTTCACGGTTTTTGTGACCTAATATACTTGACAAAATTCCCTTTATATGCTCCCCTTACTCCCCGCAAGCACTAGCCTGTTTTTGCAGGGTTTTAAAAATGTTATAAAACCCATTCGCACGGGAGGGAGTCAAACTAGCCTGTAGCCCAGTTTCTTCAATAAAATCGGGTTTTAATTGGCTAATTTCCTGAATAGTTAACCCATTCATTCCCTTAATTAACATAGCCAATAATCCCTTAGTTAATTGAGAGTCAGAATCTCCCTGAAATTGAATACAGCCATTCGAGTCTAAACTCGCCGTCACATAAACCTGAGAAACACAACCAGGAACCTTGTTTTCTGGCAATTTTTGCTCCTCTGGAAATTCCGGCAATTTTTGAGCTAAAGTCAGTAGTTGCTCGTAACGCAGCTTATTAGAGGAGGCGCGTTTAAAGCGTTGAACAATGCGATCAAGTGCAGGGGGCCGTTGAGTCACAGGTGAAGCCATGATATTCTACGAGCATAAATATACAACAAGTTGAGAAGATTGATTTTGTATTTTAACGCAAATTTTCCTATTGTTGATGTAGACTTTTGGCGATCGCCACCGAAATCGGGAGGGTTCACCAGTCACAGCGGAGACCCCCCCAAAAGTTTAGCGAAGGATTAGGGCAACTTCCTTAGCGAAATAGGTAAGAATCAGATCGGCTCCGGCTCGTTTCATGCTGGTAAGGGTTTCTAGCATCACCTTTTTCTCATCAATCCAGCCCATACGTCCGGCCGCGCGAATCATCGCATACTCACCACTAACATTATAGGCCGCAACAGGTACATTTGTAGCTTGCCGAACCTGGGAAATAATATCAAGATAAGCCAGGGCGGGTTTCACCATCACCATATCGGCTCCCTCTTGCACATCTAACATAACTTCTTTGATGGCTTCGCGGCTATTGGCGGCATCCATTTGATAGGTTTTCTTATCGCCAAATTTGGGAGCAGAGTCTAAGGCATCCCGGAAGGGGCCATAGTAGGCGGAGGCATATTTAGCCGAGTAAGCCAGGATACCAACGTTTGTATAACCTGCTGCATCGAGTCCTTGACGAATTGCGCCGATGCGTCCATCCATCATGTCCGAGGGGGCGACTATATCTGCTCCGGCTTCCGCGTGGGATATCGATTGTTTAACTAGAACTTCCACGGTTTCATCATTGAGGATTTCACCGCTATCACTGACGATGCCATCATGACCTTTACTAGAAAAGGGGTCTAGGGCGACATCCGTGATAATCATGATGTCGGGAACCGCTTGTTTGATGGCGCGGACGGTACGCTGTACCAGTCCTTCGGGATTATAGCTTTCCGTGCCGGCGTTGTCTTTTTTTTCTTCGGCTACTAGGGGAAATAAAGCAATGGCCGGAATCCCTAATTCAGATGCTTCTGCTACTTCTTTCAGTAATAGATCTAGGGTGTAGCGGTAGCTTTCCGGCATTGAGGGGACTTCCACTTTCTGATTTTCCCCTTCCATCACGAATAGGGGATATATCAGGTCATTAACTGTTAGTTGCGTTTCTTGCACCATCCGCCGCAGGGCATCGGTACGACGGAGACGACGGGGACGTTGGACAAGGTTTAATCTATGGTTTTCTGATGACATGAGATAACGGTTGTTTTATTTTATACAGCCAAATTGACTGTTAATTATCCCATCGATCGCCCCTGGTTTGGGCCTGTTGATACAAATCAATACAATCTGCTGAAAAGTTGATTTTTTATTCAATTAAAAAAAAATTGTTCGGCCAAATTACCGTGGAGGGGGTTGACAGCTAGGATAACTAATGATACGATATAGACATATTTTACATAATGGAAATATTAATTAAAATAAAAAAATTGGCAATATTCCCATTATATAAAATAATAACACAGAACCCGCGAAAAAGCAAGCAACCCCCCCAGAAAAAATTTTTCGCAACATTTCTTAACATTTTGTTACAAAACTTAACACAATTCCGCTAGTGATTGATTAAGTGATTAAGCGATCGCCTGATGAGCAGAATTAACTAGAACCGAATTTGGGGTATTTTGAGGTCAACGGGGTTATTGTCACCAGGTGTGAAACCTTCAAGGGGGGGAAGGGAATGGCGATTAATCTGAATGGGCTCGAATAATGATTCGAGGTATTCTTGAGTATACTGAAAGTCCTGATCCAAATCCGTGCCACCCATAGGCATAGCCAACCGAGAGGGGTCGCGACCAATGCTCAAGTTATCGCCGCCAAGGTCTTCGAGGGAACCGGTAGCAACAGGGGGGGTAATTCCGATAATAGGTTGCAACATTTGAGTTTCTTGCAAATTAGCCCCAGCGAAAGTTGCTCCTGTTAGTCGAGCCTTAATCAGGTTAGCACCACTGAGGTCAGCTAAATCGAGAACTGCGTCATTCAATTCGGCTTGATTTAGAAATGCACCGCTCAAATTAGCACCAGTTAAATTTGCCCCTTTAAGGTCTGCGCCTTCGAGGTTAGCATTAGCTAAGTTAGCATTTTCGAGGTTAGCATTTCGGAGGTCTACTCCAATGAGATGGGCTCCTGATAGATCAGCCCCTCTAAGATCGCAACCTTGACAAAATCTGGTCTCTAGTAGTTGTCTCAGGTGTGCTGGATTTTCAGCCCGAATTGGAGAGGCGAAGCCTAGGGATACTATGGTTGTGGCTGCCCCTAGAATCATGACTGTTGATAAAGTTTTCATCTGTTTGTCCTCCTGAATGGACACATGGGAATTATGTATTATTCCTCATGTACTCTAGGATACACCATAACGGAATTTGATAGGCGATCGCTTCTCCCCTGAGACATAAATTTTAACGTTGATGAAATCCGGTAATCGGCGAGTATATCAGTAATTATCTCTATGATTTAGGGGATAATATCTTATGTTCAAGGGGTTAGTGAGACCTACAGGCGATCGCCCCATGGGGGGAGTGGATATTGAGTCAGGGGGAAGAATATTGTGAATTTTAGCGAGGTAGGTTGTCGTGGGTAAAATAAATATGACCGAGGGTGCGATCGTTGTAGGTTCGTTTAGTGAAGCGCCAACCCGGTTCTAAAAAGATTTTGGTAAAGCCACTAGAGCGACCAAAACTGCGACCGATAATAATGGGTGGTGCGTAGACATCAGCGCGAGAGTTAGCGACAAGTAAAATCTCTCCTGGAATAGCTTGGACGGTGAGGCTGTGGCTGAGAGCGAGGTCTTGTCCTCCCATGCGAACGGAATAACCGTTGCTGTCGGTGGCGCGTCCACAAATTCCGCTAAAGTCGAAGTTAAGAAGTAGGGGTTCAACTTGAACGGGACGGCTGCCATTTTCACTCCAACAGGGTCGAGAATCAGAAATTTGTTCAACGACTACTAGGGAGTAACCAAAGGCGCGGGGAACAGCCATGGCTACGAATCGATCTTGATCAACTTCCTGTTGACCAAATTGGACTGCATTTGCCGGGGAAAATCCAGTGATCATGGAGAAGGTAGCTGCTGCTAGGGTGATAATGGTTTGTGTTAGTGAAATCTTCATCTTCCAAATCTGTTCAACTGTTGAGTTTTAGAACTAGGGACTGTGCGATCGCATCTGTAGGTAAGAAGTTTATGCTCCGAGGTTTAGTTTAGCGCTTCAGGGGGAACCTAGTGTTTTGTGGCTAAAAAATTGTAATCCGGTACTCCAGACCAAATAGCCACGATCATTGAGATGTAGACCATCGGTGCTGAGTTCCTGGCGCAGGTTTCCTTTTTGGTCGGTGAATAGAGGGTGTAGGTCTAGGAAATAAGCACCATTGGCGATCGCGATCGCTTCTAATTCTCGATTAAGTCGGCGTATACGACGATTAGGAATTTTGAGCAGGCGATCGCGTCCTTCCCAACTAGCATTTTGATCACTGTGGGGTAAAATGGACTGAACGACCACTTGAGCGCTGGGATGAACCCATTGCACATCTCTAATAATTTCCTGCCAGTTGGCTAAAACGGTTTGGTCATCAATTCCCCGTAACAGGTCATTGATGCCGATCATGATAAATACAGTTTCTGGTTGGGTAAGGTCAAATACCTTGAGTCGTCGTAGTAGTCCGGCGGAGGTTTCCCCGGATATGCCTTGATTTAACCAGGTTCTGTCTGGGGGTAATAGTTCCGGGGGAAACCATAAACTTAATGAGTCTCCGGCTAAAATAGTTAGGCGATCGGGACGATTATGGGCGGCGAGAAGTGCTTTTTCTTTTAGCTGTTCTACCGAGTCTTCATAGGTCAAGCGATATTGTGGCTGAAATGAGGAGTTGGTGGAGTTGGGCTGAACTTCATTGGTCTGTTGGGTTTGTACTGCTGCACCAACTTGGTTTTCTTCTGAGGTTTGGGCTTGGGCTTGGGAAGTGTCGGAGAATGATTGTCCCCTTAGCAATAGTAGGATAATCACCAGAGTTAGTATCCCGTTACCGATGAGGGATAACATCGCCCAAGCTGGAATGGTTTTTAAGGGAATCAACACGAGAATCTGAGAAACGCCCTAAAGTTGTCTATTTATATGTTGACACTCTACCTTTCATTTTAGGAAAGCGTAGATTCTGGGTTCGCGCTACTCGCCGACCAGCCGCAGGTTTAAACCAACAGCAATCGCCCCGTCTATAGCTTGGTGTTGATATTTTCTAGCACGAACCCGGAACTCGTGGACAATCATTTGTGGACCGAGGAGGGACAATATTAGGTTAAAATAACATAAAATGGTGCGAATTGCCATAGTGTTATGTAGGGAGCTAAAGCCGTGCCCGTCGCTTTTCCACCCCGCTCGCTCAGAGATGGGGCGTGATCTCGCTCCCTTGTTGTTTTGGGTGGAAAGAAAAAATCGCCTCCTGTAGGGGCTATGTGCCAGTTAGGAGACGATTTGTTACCAGATGAGATTAGGAGTTTAATAGCTTCTGCTAATTCCATCTTCACGGCTAGGAATACCCGGATCAATACCTCCGACACTGGCTGGGCCTACTTCTTTGAGGAATCCGTTATAGGCTTCCATACCATGTTCGGCGATGTCGAGTCCTTCATATTCATGTTCAGGAGTGACGCGGATACCGACGAGGGCTTTTATGGCTAACCAGAAAATGCTAGTCATGACTACGGTAAATCCACCGATGGAGAGGATACCGAGGATTTGAATGCCGAGATTAGCGCCGCCAAAGATACCGACGGCTAGGGTTCCCCAAATGCCACAAACTAAGTGAACGGAGGTGGCACCTACGGGGTCGTCAATCTGAATGCGATCGAAGAAGGCGACCGAGTAGACTACTATAACTCCGGCGATCGCACCAATGACAMCTGCTGCMCATAAAGGTACGG
>NZ_PKGG01000498.1:0-755 GCF_046480465.1 Arthrospira sp. PCC 8006 | reverse complement strand
ATACATTCAGCCTGACCGCGACGGCGGTTAATTTGTTGTCCATTGGAATTGACCGTAACGATGTCAAAGGAAAAAGAAGTGGTTTTTGGTCGGTAAAGGGGGGTGCGTTTCGGCGGTTCCAACAGCTTTAACCACTCCTGCATCGACTGAGGGCGCCGCGTTTTATTTAACGCCATCCCCGCCATAATCGCATCATTAATAGCATCGCTCACCGATGCCAAATTCTTGGGCGGCACCAACTCTTCCCGGTCCACCTTGCGGGAAAAACAGTCCCTCGGCAACTGCCCCGTTACGGCATAATACAGAGATGCTGCCAGAGTGTAAATATCGACAGTAGGGGAGCGATCGCCTTTAATTAACTGTTCGTAGGGTGCAAAAGCCTGATTGCCAAAAATCTTGGAACTGGTGACACTGGGGACGACATTTCCAGCGATGCCAAAATCAATCAATACCGGCTGACGGTTACCTCGCAACATGATATTAACCGGGGTGGCATCCCGGTGAACAATACCAGCGCGATGCACCTGTGCCAAAGCCTGAGCCACGGGACAAATTAACGCCAGGGCGGTGGCTTCCGAAAGGGGGCCTTGTTCCTGCACCAGAGTATAGAGGTTTTGGCCCTCGATAAATTCCATCACCAGACAATGGGAGTCCGATTCTTCAAATAAGTCCTTGACGCGGACGATGTGGGGGTTGGGGTCCCTCTCCAGTTGGGCTAAAATTTGGGCTTCCCGGATGAAGCGTTGGACGTATTT
>NZ_PKGG01000132.1:0-14483 GCF_046480465.1 Arthrospira sp. PCC 8006 | reverse complement strand
CACTAACCCCCTGGATTTTCCTACCCAACCTGGGGAAGKAGAAATCGAAGAAACCGTTCCCATTACCCTAGAACAAGCATTTGATTTGGTGCGGCGCAACAGCCCAGAAATCCAAGTTCTACAACTCCAGCTTGATCAAAATCTGGCGGGGTTGCGAGTTGCTCAATCAGAACTGTTCCCTTCCCTATCATTCACCTCCAGCTTGACCCGTTCGGAAACAGCAGGAGCCACCATATCCACCCGCGCCCAAAATCGTCGGATTCGCAATCAACGTCGCCAAGCCGCCGCCAGAGGCGAAGTTGACACAACCCCCTTTCAAATCCCCTTTGGCTCTACCAGCTTTGATAACTCCCTGCAAATTCAATATGATTTTGGCTTAAATGGAGCTAGAGGCGCACGAATTAGAGAAGCCGAACAGCAACTGCGAGCCGCAGAGTTAGAACTAGAACGGGTGATTGAGGAAAGTTATCTTAACGTCGCCCAAACCTACTACAACCTACAAGCAGCCGATGCGGAAGTCGAAATTCAGCGCGCCGCAGTTCGCAACGCTCAAAAAAGTTTGGAGGATGCAGAAGCCCTCGAACGCGCTGGGGTGGGTACCCGCTTTGAGGTTTTACAGGCTCGTGTTACCCTCGCCAGCACCCAGCAGGATTTGACTAACGCCATTAGCAGCCAGAGAACATCTCGGCGCAATCTCGCTAGCCTATTAAATGTCAGTCAAAATGTCAATTTAGTGGCAGCAGACCCGATATCCTTGGCGGGAACTTGGGAATTTACCCTCAATGAAACTATCATCCTCGCCTATCGGAATCGCCCCGAATTGGAAACACAGTTAGTTAACCGTAATTTAGCTGAAGAAAGACGCAGACAGGCCTTATCTGCCACTCGACCTAATTTAACTGGTTCCGCTAGTTATAACGTTCTTGGACAGCTTTCTGATGACGCTAATCGCTTTGCGGCTCAGGGTTGGGCTGATGGTTATAATGTTCAATTGCAGTTGCGTTGGAATTTCTTTGATGGGGGTGCCGCTAGGTCTAGGGCTAGACAACAGGAGCTGGGTATAGCGATCGCTGAAGAACGCTTTTCCCAAACCCGCAACCAAATCCGCCGAGAAATTGAGGAAGCCTTCTTTAACCTACAAGCTAGTTTTGAGAACATTGGAGTTGCTAACCTAGGCGTTGAGGAAGCTACAGAAGCTCTCCGATTAGCTAGGCTCCGTTTCCAAGCAGGTGTCGGTACTCAAACTGATGTCATTAACCAAGAAACTAGCCTTACCCGCGCCCAAAACCAGTTGCTCAGAGCAATTATTGGTTATAACCGCGCTCTGGCTCAATTGAGGCGATTTGTTAGCAATCTCCCCGATAATATCCTTCAAGATCAACCTTAACTGCAATTCACTTGTCCAAGGATGTCGGTTTCCCCAAAAACAGATTATACAGATTATTTGGTAGACACTTTGGGAAACTTCCTTTCCTCAAAGCCTTGTCTGATCACAACAAAATCTCTGTCAACCTAACCTTCCTAGATTCAAAAATTCATCATGGCTAACATCAATTTTGTCAACGAAAACCGCGAAGTTATTGCCGCTGATGGCGCAAATCTCCGACTCAAAGCGATGGAAAATCAGATTGATTTGTATACCTTAAAGGGAAAACTCCTCAACTGTGGCGGCTACGGTCAATGTGGTACTTGTATTGTGGAAGTGGTTGAGGGTATGGAAAATCTCTCCCCTAAAACTCCGGTGGAAGAACGAATGCTCAAGAAAAAACCTGATACCTACCGCTTGGCTTGTCAAACTACTGTTAATGGCCCGGTAAGTGTTAGAACTAAACCTAAATAGATCCGTTTAAACTTACCGGGACTCTATTCCCTAAATTGGGCGATCGCTATTTGATTTCGTTTTCTATGAATGTTTTCTTAATGGCGATCGCTACTCTGTACTACTAAAACTGAACAGGGGGCGCGATGAACCACAAAGTTGCTCACACTTCCCAGCAACGCCTCAATTACCCCCTCGTATCCCCTGCGTCCTACCACGATTAGATCCGCATTCCAGTCCTTCGCTATTTGACAGATGCAACGTCCCGCATCCCCCATTTTCCAATTCCAGTCAGCAGTGATATTCTCGTCCGTAGCACGACGAGTACAAGCTGTTAGCCAACTGCGGATCTGGTCCAGTTCACTCTCTAGCCGATCCTGCATGATTCGCGAGTAACGAGCAATATTAGTCGCGTGAAGATCGCTAAAACCATAGGGGTCCGGTTCGCTAACCTCCAGGCGGTGAAAAATCATTAGTTCCGCTGAGTTTTTTTGCGCTAGTTCCATCGCTTGCTCTAAAACCAATTCGCTATGATTCGATCTATCTAGCGCCACTAAAATCCTGTGATATCCCATGATTTAACTCCCTTTGATACCCTACTTCTCAAGGGTGAGCGCTCAAGGGTTATGGCTCATCGTTTCCCTCCTTCATCTTCCTGAAGCAATTTAACAGGAATCTCGCACCCGACTCGGTTACTCATCATCTATAGATTTCTGAAACTAAGTCTTGGGGAAAAAACTAGACGGGTACACCCTATAACAACCCTACAGAGGCAGGAAAAATAACCGATTTTAAATTCACTTTCGTATCCATGATAACATTTTTTTCTTCCCAAACGTTGTACTTATCAAAAAAAACGAACAGTTGACCACCAGCTATTAACTGATTTTATGGTGGGGGTTTTACCAATCCTGATCAGGCGATCGCTCTTGAAACTGCTTAGGAAGGCGTAAGCGAGGAAATCGATAGAAGGTATTACCATCTTGGTCAAACTCAGGAATAGCAGCAAATACCCCGGCTTGTCGGTCTAAATATTCTTGAGCGACATCAGCACTAACCCGCGCCAAAGCCGCCAACTGAATTAAAGAAATTTCACCATCTTGGGATTCAATTAATTGATAAAAAGCATTATCAAGCTGGCGTTGTTCATCGCGTTTAGAATTGATATTAACCAGGAACAATCCCACGAGAACACCCAAAGCCGCGACAGATAGTAATTCTAAAATAGCCATAATAGCTGGCACAAATAATAATGATGAAAGAGTCAAATCATCGATGAGAGGGGGTAGTGGCAATTAATAAATTGCCACTGGGGAGCCTTTTTAAGGCTACTTCTTAGGTTGAACCAAATTTTCTAAGCCTTGAATGACTTTAGCAGATGCGATCGCATCACCCTGGGTCAAATTCTCCAAGACTTCCTTACCTTCAGTCACATATCCAAACACAGAATAGCGACCATCAAGCAAATTAAGTCCCGCCGGGGTCAGTTCCGGTTCAAACAAAAAGAAGAAAAACTGAGAAGATCCGCCGTCCGGGTCACTTTCAGGACGAGCCATAGCGACAGTTCCATAAGCAGAAAAGGGCAAAACTGGCTGATCACGATAACGACCCGCCGCCTCTAGGGTAATCCCATAAGTAGGCTCATCGTCCCCACGCACCAAAATTTCCAGAGGAACAGCCCTATATTCGCCTGTGTCGGGGTCAATAAATCCTTCCTCCGGACCGGGAGGATCTCCGACTTGCAAAACATAGGACTCTTCCGAGCGGATAAACTCCAACCCATCATAAAACCCACGTTGCACCAAATCCACAAAATTACCGGCCGTTACCGGAGCGCTATAACCATCGACCACCAGGGTAATATCTCCCTCAGAAGTAGTCATCTTCACGGTAGCACGGCCTTTGAGTTGGGGAATATTGGCATATTCTGCGGGGACTTCAAAAGGAAATTCCCCAACCATCATTTCCTCAAGCTGAGTCACCTGAGACAACATAGAGGCGCGGGTTTCTAGGAGTGTTTCACCGTCTTTAATGTCCAAAGCCGATCGCAGAACCTCAATTTCTGCCCTGAGTTCCTCAATAATAGCCTTAGCCTCAGCTTGGCGATCGTCTGGGATACTAGCCAAAATATCCCCTTCATTGATAGATAAAATCCTAGCAGCAGTGGTAATATCCCCTTTAATAGGACTCCAGCGCTTACCCCTAATGCGACCAGCAATCTCTTCGAGGCTACTCTGAAATTTGCGGATCGGCTCATTGTCAATCGGGAGAGCATAGCGTAGGAGTGCCTTACCATCAGTAATAGCATTACCAGCAGGTAAGACACTTTCCCGTTTTGGGGTGCTGCTGCCGCCATCCCACCAAGCTGCGCTCAGACCAACGGAAAGAACACACAGCAATAGGGCAATCAGGCCAGTTTTCAGCCAGCGTTTACAGGTATTCATTATGGACTCGGACAAATTCAGCATAAATTATTATTTTTTTCCCTAACCCATCTTGCCATATTCCGGCGCAGTTCTGGGAAACTATAGCAGCGAACAGATAACAGACCCAATCCGGTGTGCTATAACTCGCCCAAATCGGAGTCAAAATAGATAATAGAGTTTTGGTTAATCTATGAGCCTATGAATACTCAGGCAAGATTGAGTTTAAACCTGGTGCAACTACAGGTATGGGTTGAAGCCGCTAAGTCTCGCAGCGATCAAGGCAGTTTACCGACCTATATTCCTCAGTTAGCTATGGTATCTCCAAAGGCATTCGCAGTTCAAGTTTTAGATTGTCAGGGGAACTGTTATTTATTGGGCAATGCTGATCTGAGATTTTCCCTAATGAGTGTGGTTAAGCCGTTTCTGCTGTTGTATATGTTGGTAGAGTTGGGGGCCGATCGCATATTTGCACAGGTGGGAATGGAACCCTCTGATTATCCCTTCAATTCTCTGGAACAATTGCAAGCTGACGGCGGCTGGCCCCGTAATCCGATGATTAATAGTGGCGCGATCGCTTTATCGGCGTTGCTTCCTGGCCCTGATGGACAAACACGATGCCAAGTCTTATGTGATTGGTTAAATCACTGGGGCGGCTGTTCTCTGCAATTGGATGATGATACCCTCAATTCTGTGCGTTCCGCCCCCAATTCTCGTAATCATGCCATCACCACCGAATTATATCACCGGGGGACTATTTCTGATGCGATCGCTGCCATTGACGCTTACAATCATATTTGTTGTTTATCTGCCACAGTCGAAGATCTAGCTAAATTGGGGATGTTATTATTGCAGTCTCCTCAACCGAGTTGGATAGAACCCTGTAGACAGGTGAAAGCATTGATGATGACCTGTGGCTTATATGAAGCCTCTAGTCGATTTGCGGTGCAGGTGGGAGTCCCTACTAAGTCGGGAGTCAGTGGGGTGGTGCTATCGGTGATTCCCGGTTGGGGGGCGATCGCTTGTTATAGTCCTCCCCTTGATGATACCGGAAATTCAGTAGCGGGTTTATTTTTGATTCAGGAAATAGTGCGATCGCTTAATCTGAGTATTTTTAACTGAACATTAATAGCGGTGCGTCAGCTTAATCGTTTCCTGGGTAAGTTATTATATGTGAAGTACCTCACCCTAATATATAGCTAATTTTGCCATTCTCCCTGAATAGTAAAACCCGCCCAATAATAGGGAGAATGCCATTGAGAGTTTTGCCAGATTTCAATTTGTGCTTGACGGAGTGCGGCGGCGGGAGATAGACCATTGTCGATCATATAACGATAAAATAACACCATTAATTCCGCTGTAGCTTGGTCATCTACACTCCATAAACTCACCACCACACGCGCCGCCCCAGCATACATAAATCCCCTCGTCAGTCCTACCAAACCTTCCCCCCTAACCTGTTGTCCTAAACCAGTTTCGCAGGCGCTTAACACTACTAAGTCAGCCGGTAAAGTTAGGTTAAAAATATCATGAAGTCTCACAAAACCATTGACGGGCTGACCTTCAGAATTAACCAAGGAAAGCACCAAGCCAGACAGTTCAGGATTTTGGCTGTTCAGTATCCCATGAGTAGCATAATGAATAATTCTATACTGACTCATTTTGTCACTGGTAGCCACCTCGCGGGTAGCCCCAAAACCATATTCTTTACTAAAAGATTCTGCCGGAAATAAAGATACAATTTGTTCCGCTTCCGTCTGTGTAAAAGGTAGGCGGTCAAATAATATGCCAGACTCTCGCGCTGACTGTTCTAAATCAGGAGGCAAAGAAGTTGCATTAATCCCATTAGTATTATTTAATCTTTCATCATTAATCCCAAATACCGGATCTGCTAAAATTGCTAAGTATCTTTCTGCCGGCTTTCGACCTAAGATTTCATTTCTCAAAACCGCCAAAGCCGAAGCAGAAGGGAGGGTGACTACTTCTCTGGTAATAATTAAAGGGCGATATTCTTCATCACTTGATTGATAAGCCAGAGCCACGAAAGGGACAAAATTTAATACCCCATCAGGGACAATTAAAACTCTGTTTTTGTCCTCATAATTAGACAATGGTCCTAGGATAATTTGACCTAAATTTTTGGCGGCATTTTCTGCCAAAGTCCGCCGGATTCTGAGATTCCCAAAAATGAAACTATCTCGAAATCTCTTAGTCTCAGCTTCTAAGACTTCTCTACCTGGGAGTTCATAGCTACTAATATAGTTGTAAGTAACCGCCCATAGAAAACTCCGTTTTTCACCAATAGAATAAGTTAATAATAAACTATCTTGGTCGATAACCCTTTCTTGAATCTCGGCTAAATTTAAAGGTTGTGGTTGAGTCAGGGCTGCATAGCGGGGACTGGTAGCGCGAATTTGACCTAAAATACTGCGGTATTTAATTAGTAGCTGTTCTAATTCATTATCAATAGCCGTTTTTTGAGAGTCTGTATGCTGTTGACTGAGGAGTTGAATGCGACGCTCTTCTACAGCGGCTAATTGTTGCTGAATTTGTTGTTTCTCCGCTAATATTTGCGGATCAATACCTCCTTGTACTTCCCCGGACATTTCGGCTAGTAAATCTAAAAGCGATCGCGCTTTAGCACGTTCGCTAACTGCTAAGGCTAAACCATCATATCCTTGTCCCGGATTTTGTTGATTCAACTCCATTAACAAGTCAATATAAAACTCATAATATTCTTGTTTGGATGCAAAAAATGAGGTTCTTAAATCTTGACTAACCACATTAGTTCGCAAATCTTCTATAATCTCAATGGCGGCTTGAATAGCACTCAGAGAATCATCTTGATTACCTAACCCCCTATGGGCGATCGCTATCCGATATAAAGATAAGGCTTCCCTAGGGCGATCGCCAATTTCTTGGCGCACAACTAAAGCCTGCTGATAAAATTCTAAAGCCCGGTCAAACTCTCCCAGTGCCGCATAAACCACACCGATATTATTTAAAGTGCTTCCCAGTCCGCCACGGTTGCCAATTTCCTCCCATAAAGGTAACGCTTGCTGATAAGACTGTTGTGCAGCATTCCAGTTTTCCAACCTGGTATAGGTAAAGCCAATATTATTAAGAGTAGTAGCCTCTCCCCGACGATCGCCAATTTCTTGATATCGTCCTAAAGCCTGTTGAAAACTTTGTAAAGCCTCCTCAAAATCATCCTGAGACTCATGATATAACCCGATATTATTCAGGGTACTAGCTTCCCCGTGAGCATGATCTAACTCTTGCCATAAACTAAGCGATCGCTTATAATAATCTAAACTCAGTTCAAAATTCCCCAAAGCATCATAAAGCAAACCCAAATTATTTAGACTACTAGCCAATCCCACCCTATTATTAGCCCGCTCGTGTAATTCTAACGCTTGGGTGTAAACTTCCAGGGCTTCTTGAAACTTCCCTAAAGGTTCATAGACCGCCCCCAAATTATTCAAAGCGTAGGCTTTCCCCCGCAGATCTCCCCCTTGACCATAAAAAATAATCGCCTGTTGATAGACTTCAACTGCTTTTTGATAATCCCCTAACTCATAATGAATTTTGCCAATTTGGTTGAGGCTATAGGCAGCATCCAAAATGCGATCGCTACTCTCATAATAACTCAAAGCCTGCTGATAAGCCTCTAAACTAGCTCGCAAGTCCCCCAAACTCTTATAAACTAATCCCAAACCCAGCAAAGTCTCAGCCGCCTGGGACCCTAAACCCACTTGTTGATACAATAGTAAGGCTTGGTTAAGCTGAACTAGAGCCTGTTGTAGAGATTCTGGAGACCCCTCTTGTACTAATTTCGCCCCCGCAGCAAAAGCCGTCTCAGCCTCTGTCAGACGTGGATCTGGGGTAGTAACCTCCTCAGCTATGGCAACTAAAATCGGAGTAAATCCGACTAAAGCCAAAGAGACCACAGCAACTAAGGGGATAACCCGCCGGGTAAATTGCGTAAACTGAAGCGACACCATAGATTTAATTAGGAAAATGGTAACAACAGGGACCAGTTGGCTAAAGCCCAACCGTGACAACTTTTTTAAGTATGCCTTCTTTCTTATACCGGGAATGACGGCGATCGCCATTACAATGGTGGAATTAGGTATATTAGGCGCTATTAAACCCGCCATAGCCAATACCTCCCCATTATCCCAGGTTAACCGGACCGCCACCCGCAGTTTGATGGTAGAGGAACTCCAGGGAAGAGTTACCATTAATGGTAACCCCGCCAGATTGGGCGATCGCTTAGGGGTGGCAGACGTGATCACAACCGGAAGGCGTGCGATCGCTATTTTACGAGTAGATAGCAATATCGGTGTTTTAGAATTAGCAGAAAACACCACCCTGGAAATTAGAAGCCTATCAGGACAACCAGGACTCGACCCTAACCAAGAAACAGTTGTTTTTATTTCCAAAGGTCGGGTTAGGTCTTCCATCGCCCGTTTTGTTAGCGCCCCATTCCGTAATTCTACCGCTTCTCAACCTCCCCAGGAAATCGCCGCCTTAAACTGGGAAGGAATATTTAGCCAAGACTCCCAAAACTCCGAAGAGTCTGTGGAAGCCTCCCCTTTTCGAGTAGAAACCCCTGTAACTGTCGCCGGAGTTAGGGGAACTTCCTTTGGGGTCGATGTTGGACCAGATGGTAAAACGGGTATTAGCACCGTTGAAGGTATTGTCGGAACTTCCGCAGAGGGTGAAGAAACCCAAGTTAACAGACAAAAATTTTCCGTAGTTAACCTTAACCTACCCCCCACTGTTCCTGATCTAACTCCACCTTTGTCTGCTTTACAAGTGTTTCAGGTAACGCGACTTAGCCCTAGGAGAGCTAGAATTGTAGGACAAGTAGATCCCATGGATATAGTTTATATTGATAATCGGGCGATCGTCACGGATTCCGAAGGTAAATTCGATTTAATCGCCCAACTCCCCCCGTCTCGCCGTTTCCGAATTGTGGTCAGAGGTCCTTCGGTCCGAGAAAGAGAATATTCTGTACCTGTTCCCTAAAATCCCCGTTAACATTTAACCCAGATAGACTATAGAGACAGGGTGAGTCCTTGTGTGCTAAATACTGCCCGTAAAGCCTAATTAACCTACCCTGTCGCCGAAAAGCGATCGCCCAGTCCCTCAGCTTTTGGTCAACTTTAACTGTCCGGGTTCCACAAATTTCTCCAGAAATTGTGAACTAAATTCAAACCATCCACGTCAATAGAGACAAATCAATTAATTTAGCTCCGAGGATAATGTAAACTATGTTCCACCAAAAACTCTACCGTTCTGCTACATCCATCTTCCTCACCCTCGGTTTAACTACTGGACTAGCAGCCCCCCTATTGCTACATCAAACCGTAGCCCGCGCTCAACAATTACCTGGTTCTCTACAACGGGAAAGAATTTCCGCCGGAACAACTATTCCCGTAGAATACCCAGGAGCTGAGAAAATCGTTCTCACCCCCACAGAAACGACCGCTCTGACTATGGTAGTCGCCCGAGATATCCGCACTAACCAAGGACGGGTTTGGATACCCGCAGGGGCGGAAATTGTTGGGGAATTGCGACCCGCTTCTGGTGGTTCCCAGTTTGTGGCTAATGAGGTGATTGTCAGCAATAATCGCCGATATCGTCTTGATGCTAATTCTAATGTTGTCACCCGCACGGAAACCGTCCGTCGTGGACCTTCTGCTGGTAATATCCTTAAAGGTGCTGCTGTGGGTGCGGCGGCGGCGGCGGCTTTGGCGGGGGTACTCGGAGATAAAGCGATCGCCACTGAGGAAGTCCTGGGCGGCGCGGGACTAGGGGCTCTGGCGGGAGTCTTCATTGGTCGCGGTCACGTGGATGTAGTTGTCATTCACCCAGAACAAGATCTGACCCTGACAATGCGTTCAGATGTACTCTTCCGCTAAAATAACCCAGAATAGTCAAAAAACCCGGTTTCTCAACCTCACCCACCCACAACCTCAGAAACCGGGTGGCTAGGACTATCCGGCATCCTCACCCAAATCTTGCCAAGAAACCTGGTTTCTCATAGAAATGGGTCAGGGGTAGTCACAGACGCAGCAATGGTATTAGAGGCTAAATTGGCTTGTAGATTTGGCTGGCGGAAAGCTCTATCGAGCATCTTTAACCATCCTTCACAACTAGGGTCGCTAGATTTGGGAATAAAGTTCATGGGATGGCCTCCCGTGGTGCGATCGCCATTTCACCGGGTGCGATCGCCCTGAAGTGTCGCTCAAAGACGACAACGAGCCACTGGCTCTCGCCCATGAAAGTTGGCGGGTTGGAGTTCTGGAGCTAGTGGTGGGGGGTTTGGGTGGGAATGGCTGGCAAGAGTTCGTTAAGTTTCAGGTCTAGCTCCTGGGGTGCTGTATCTACTATTTTGCCTTCTGGAAACCCCACGGAGCGATCGCCGAGCATCAGGTTCAGACTTTAAGTAAATCGTTGTACAATAATGTTGTACAAGTTATCTAGCAAAAATGATGTTAAGCAAAGAAACCACTTATTCTCAAGCGAGAATGAATTTAGCCACTATTTTGGATCAAGTGTGTGATGAGCGTCAGATTGTGGTCATTAAGCGCCGTAATGAGAAAAATGTGGCGTTAATTGCCCAAGATGAGCTAGAGAGTTTATTAGAATGTGTCTATTTACTGCGATCGCCTGAAAATGCGAAACGTTTATTTCGGGCTTTAGAATGGTCAGAAAATAGCACCGCCACTCCTCAAACGGTAGCTGAATTAAAAGAGGAGTTAGGAGTTGAGTCCTAAAAAGAAAAAACCAGCCAATGAAACCCCTAATCATCATATCTCGGGTTATTTTCCTGTATTTAGTCCCGATTTTAAAGCAGATTTAGCTTGGTGGTATCGCACTGAACCCAAAAAAGGGGATAAAATCCTAGATTTAGTCGCAGATGTCCTTAATGGTGAACCGTTTACCGGGTTAGGAAAACCTGAACCCCTAAAATATATTGCCCCAGATACTGGGTCAAGACGCATTGATTTAGAGCATCGTTTAGTTTACAAAGTAACAGAAAATAAGGTTTATTTTTTACAAGCACGTTATCATTATCAATCAGATTAAACTGAAAATAATTTATTTTCCCTCAACGACATTGATGATATCTTCGGGCAAAGCAGAATCGAAATCATCGGCGACGACAAATTCTCCGGCAGATAATCCATAAGGTCGTAATTGCTGACTCGGAGGAATGGGTGTAATTTGGGCGATCGCCTCATGCGATCGCTGGGGGCGGGTTCGGTGAGTTGGCTGTTTTTTTTCCTGGCTGATCTAGGGATTTTCTTGCTCTCCACCCACATCCCATAAACCCAGTTTCTGCCCTAACCTTTGCCGCCTCACCCCAATCGCATTAACAAAGCCCCTTTATCAACCCCTCAACCCGTGCAAACGCAGGAAATACACCCGTCCCAACCAATCCCCCCCTACCACCGTCACGCCATCAGCAGCAACCGCACAGGAAGCGATCGCACCATCCCCCGTAAAGGTCGCTAACATTTCCCCCGTAGCCAAATCCCATAGTTTCACAGTCTTATCCTCAGAGGCCGAAATCGCTCTTTTCCCGTCGGGGGCGATCGCTCCATCTGTTTAGCGACATATTTTGCTTGTTGTTTTTCGGAATCGGTTAAGTCGGCAACCCCCACAAATCCCCACCGAMTAAGTTGATTGATTTCATCTATCCTTCGGGCAAACTTCAAAAGCCGACTCATGTCGATAAAAACACACCTTGAACTCTGCAAAGAAGTTCATTTGTCCAAGAATAACGGGGACATCTCTCGATTCAGTCCAAGCAAACGCAAGTAGCACGGGAGGAAACTGAGCGATCGCACCTGATACCACCAAACCTCGTGAATCGCTTCGACCTAAATTCCCGCTTAAGGGGATTGAAACCGTCTGATTTTCCCAGATTGCCCCTAGTTGTAAACCTATCTCGTAGGGCAAAACATTGACACTTGCGCCTGTATCTAGCAACGCAGTCACTTCCACAGAGCGATCGCCTAACGTGAGCGTCAAGGGTAAATAGGGCATGATGGCAGAGCGCCCAAGACTATCAATGCGTTCGGTGAATGAATATCGTTGTCCATCAAGCATTAGATGCTACCTTCCTTTGCTGCCACCAGAAGATCCGACAAAGCCTGAACAGATGCGCTATCTGTTTGCGGCGACCATACCACTGCCTCAGTCGATGCAAGCTGCTCGAGCAACTCATTTGCTGAGTCAACTTCTCCGGTTAGTTCTAGGCTACACCCTTCCTCCTTAGCGACTGCCAAGAGGAGAAAGTGAAGCAGTCGAAGTTTATCTTGATGAGATAACTGATTAACGGTGGGTAACAGTTCGCTGAGTAACATAGAGTCGGCTCCGGGAAATGTGCTTCTCCATTATAGGTTTGACTATCTTTGAGGCTTTGATCGGATGGTTTTAGCAACCGGGTTGCTTTCCCATCACCACAAACCAGAAACCGGGTTGCTGGGAGTTGCCGGTTATTCCCCAAGCTGAGTAGAGAAGCCCGGTTACAGATTTTCAAATATTCAATGATTCTAAGTCTCGATACCCATTAATGATGCGAACAATATCTATGCCGTCAGGCCGTGGAAGGTAAAATATGATGTAATTTTCCACAATCAAACCTCGGAGATTTGCTTTAATGTGACTGTAGTTTTTGCCCATGTTGGGAAATTGAGCAAACTAACGGCACTTATCCCGGACTTTTTCAAAAAATCTAATCGCTACGTCTGGGTTTATTGCCGACAGGGATGCACAAATTTCGTCTAAGTCGGCTAGGGCAGCATCAGAGAATGAATAATTTCCCATCAGGAATCTTCAGTTTGTTGCTGTAAACGGTTCAGCAGTCGATTAAATACAAGTTCTCTATCTGTAACTTTTCCTTGTTGAATTTGGCTTGCCCCGATTTCGATTTGTTGGCGCAGTTCGGCTAGATATTGTTCTCTTTTGTCTAATAGTTCCAAGGCGGCTAATATCAGTTCATCTGCTGACTGGTAGCCTCCCTGATTTAATTGCTGGGCAATCCGTTGTTCAATTTCTGGCGTAAGGGATAAACTCATGGCGGCTCACTCCAATACAGATTAACTTGATTATCGTGCGATGTTCGGAGGGTTTCTCGGACAATCCTTGCCTCCTCACCCAAATTTAGCGCATAAACCCGGTGAAGTTCAGAAACCCGGTTTCTTTTTCGCGGTTCAGAAACCGAGTTTCTTTTTGGCAATAACAGTTAACGGTAATTAGCACCACAGAAACCCGGTTTCTCCCCTCCCCTCCCCTGCCCCCCTGCACCCTCACAGCCCCGCCAACCGCAGAAAATGCACCCGCCCTGAATTATCCCCCGCCACCACCCCCGCCCCATCCGGGGCAACGGCACAAGCCCAAAACCATGCATCAGCGGTAAAACTGGCGATTTCCTCCCCCGTGGCTAAATTCCACAGTTTCAGGGTGTTATCACCCGATGCAGACACCGCTCGTTTCCCGTCGGGGGCGATCGCCACTGCTGTTACCCTGTCACTATGCCCAGAGAGGGTAGCGAGTTCCCTCCCCTGCTCCAAATCCCACAGTTTCAGGATTTTATCCCAGGATGCAGACACGGCTCGTTTCCCGTCGGGGGCGATCGCCACTGATGTTACCGAGCGACTATGCCCAGAGAGGGTGCGAATCAGTGGCCCGCCGGGTGGGGTGAGGTTGGCGGTGAGGGGACGAAACCAGGGTTTGTCCTGCCATTGTTGGGCTTGATTGAGGAGTTGCTCAATTTCTCCGACAGTTGCACCCTTGGCGTTTTGCTGTTGAGGGGCGGCATATTTCGGCAAGTATCGCCCCACCACGGGGATTTTTTCCCAAAAATAACGATAGGCTTGGGGAGACTCCACAAACGACAATAACCGCCCCAATAACTGCCCCGCCAGTTGCGTTTTATCCTGGTCTAACACATGAGACGATAAGCGGATTGCCCCTTCCAGCACCCTCAGCGCCCGGTCTTCATCTTCCCCAACCGCCTCAAAATCCGCCAACAGCGATCGCGTATCCGTCGCCTCTAACTTCCCCTGCAACCAAGCAAAATCCCACAATAACCCCCGCAACACCTCCAATTCCCCCGCCTTACGGAAGTGATAGGCCGCCCGTTGATAGAGATAGACATCCGCCGCCACCTCCGCCCCCGTCCAGGGAAACTGACCGCCCCCATAGGCTTGCAAAAACTC
>NZ_PKGG01000414.1:0-1966 GCF_046480465.1 Arthrospira sp. PCC 8006 | reverse complement strand
CGCCGATCCATAGTCATAGAGAATGCCATTAGTTTGGTCACATAGGCTGAGAGAGAAGGCTGCCACCCGTTCACCATGTTCTAAATCTACAGTATATTTTTGAGCAATTTTGAGGATGCTACGTTGTCGGATAGAACTTTCATATCGTAGTCGGTCTTCAATCAACCCGTGGGTAAGCATCCAATCAACAATTACCCCTTCCCGCAAACTTCTTTCACAAATAGTCAGAGACTCTATTTCTAATAAACTCATCGCCTCCTGTAAAATCAGCGCCCCAGCCAGGATAATTTCCGCCCGCCGATCATTTATGCCAGGAATTTGCAACCTTTCTTGGTAGGATAACTTCCGCAGACGACTAACGATATTGTGTAACTCATTTAAAGTAATTTGGTATCCGGCTAAAGGTGTAGGTTCAGTGCCTAATTTTTCCTTAGCAATCATCACCGCCAGGGTTTCAATTGTACCGGAAGTGCCGACTAAATGGGATACTTTGCGATTGGGGAGATGAAGACGCAACTCATCAACGGGACGTTCCAACATTCCCCGAATATAGGCTTGTACAAACAGAAATTCTGTGCGAGATATAGGGTCAGTTTTGATATATTCTTGAGTGAGACGGACAGCCCCGACCTTGGTACTACTGAGAAATTTAGGTTCTCCACCATCTCCCAAAATTAACTCTGTCGAACCCCCTCCGATATCAATAATAACGTGGGGTTCGTCGTGAAATTCCATAGCCGAGAGGACACCCAAATAAATTCTCCTGGCTTCTTCAGGACCAGAAATCAGGTTAATTTCGAGATCCAATTCGTCGGATACTCGTTTGATAAAATCCCGACCGTTGGGGGCTTCCCGGACTGCGCTGGTAGCGACAGCAACAACTTGCTCGACGTTAAAGGTTTTGGCTAGTTCCTGAAAGCGTCGGAGGGTGGCGATCGCCCTATCCATGACTTCCGGCTTGAGTTGTCCTTTTGGTCCACAGTCTCCGAGTCTGACCGTATCTTTCTCTCGGGCGATAATCGTAAATGCGGGTAGACTCTTATCAATTCGCACTATGACCATGTGCAGAGAGTTGGTTCCTAGGTCAATAGAAGCCAAAATATGTTCGCCACTGGGCCTTAATTGCTTCCCTAAATGCGGAACTGATGTAGCCATAACAAATATATATTAAGCGATTCTAAATTCTATCTTAGATCAAAACTTGGCACTTCAATATCCCCTGTAGACAATCTTAGCCACCAGTAGGGGCGAACAGTAGGGGCGAAAAATTTTTCGCCCCGACAATTGTCCTTTGTCTCCTTCTACCCCTTTCCCAGAGGGAGGGGGAGTTTCATGGTCCATTGTCGATTTGGGTTTGAGAATTTTTAAAGGCTTGTTTCATCACCGATTGAATTCGCTTAGGATCGGGTTTTTTGCCACCCATTAAATCGCCGAAATATACACAAGTAGCTTCACCTAAAGCCCCCGTATAAGCAAAAGCCCAAGAAGCAGCGATCGCACTTCCCAAAGCCGGAATAAACTTAATTAATTCCCGACCGACCACCTGAGCGAGAAATCCACCAGCGATCGCACTAACAATACCCCCAGCTTGGGAGGGGGTAATAGTTTGACCGTAGAGTTTTCCTAGTAACCCCACCATAGACACTTGTAGGGCTGTTAAAACTGGCATAGTCGCAAAAGGTAGGGGAACCGCTGCTATAGTAGCCGCCATAATAGAAAAAGCCAAAATATAGCGCCTTCCCACGTCTCGATATAAATTACTTAATTCCTGTCCCGCCTGTCCTTCCAAAAGCTGATAAATAGTCCTAGCTTCCGCTTCTGGCAACAATTCCATCAAAGTATCCCTAAAATTTTCTAAGCCATAAAATACCGGGCTATAGCCATCTTCTTCCAGGGTAAAATCAATGGCAACTAGGCGATTATATAACTTCTCAAAATCCTCGGTTATCGCCTCAATACTTCGCTG
>NZ_PKGG01000641.1:0-300 GCF_046480465.1 Arthrospira sp. PCC 8006 | reverse complement strand
GAGCATTAGTTTAGCTGGCTTAGGTGCGGGAACCTACTACGTTAATGTTTACGGTTGGAATGGTGCGAGTAACCCCAACTATAGCCTGACTATTGACCCCCGCGTTCTCAGTGGAAATGGTGGCGAAGACCGTTTTGCTCCTAATCACAGCTTTGAGGCTGCACACTATTTCGGTACTGTCAACTCACAGCTAGTCCAAAATGACCTGGTGATAGTATCGGGAAATGATGACTGGTTCAGCTTTACCACTGATGGAACTGCTGGCAGTGGTGCGGAGGTTCGTATTGACTTCCTCCACAG
>NZ_PKGG01000276.1:0-5729 GCF_046480465.1 Arthrospira sp. PCC 8006 | reverse complement strand
CCTGGCTTAGTTCCCTAAGCGTCGGGACATATAAACAGTTATGAGGATGGTCAGGAGTGCGCTCCTTATATCCAAACTCAGGGCTGGAATCCTCACCGGCTAGTGATTTCTGGCATTTAAGCCCTATTTCATACCCGAACGTCTCGCACCATTCGCTTACATTTGTCACTACTGATTATCTCGACCAGATATTCAGAGCCTAAGAGGGATTACAACCTTCCGTTTATATGGGCATTCCATCTGTAGATTTGTCCTCTCCACCGGGGTACTTTTAAAGGTCTTTGTAGGTAGTGAACAAAGCCCCCTACTTTTCCCCTTGCTCTTTTGAGCGTAGCGTATCAACCTATTTCGCTACTCCATTTTTACGATGGTTCAGGCCAGACATTCGGTTTCCCTAATCATGGATGGTTGGCAGTGGTCTCACTTCTGGTGTTGGGTTACACCTCGGATCCCTCCGTACCCCGCTTCAATCTGACGGGTTATGATTCCTGAAATCGGGGGTGGCTATCGCCGTTTCCCTCAACTCTGTTTCGTTACGCTTCCGTTATGTTAAGAATTGTTACGATTTGTTACAGAGTATGTTGACCTTGGGTTCCCTGCCTTGATTTGGTATCGTATGATACTAATCGTTGGGACATATAAACAGTTATGGGGTGGTCAGAAGCGAGCTTCTTGTATTCACCCAAGGGGCTGAAACCCCCACCAGGCGGTTATTTAGGGTATCACAATCCTATTTTATGCCTGAACGTTTCGCACCCGATAATTAATTGATAACAGAAAGCCCCCTAAAAAGTGCGTTCTACCCTCAGTGTTTGACCCGGTGTAAGTTTCTTAATTTCCTCAGTTAAATCTAACCAGGGTTGTAGTTGTCCCGGTTGAAATGTGCGACTCATGACCACATAAATAGAGGTTTGGGAAGCCCCAATTCCTGCACTAATTACACCCTGCCAAGAAGAGGCGGTAATTTCATCTGTCACCAGCCATTGATTATCTTGCCAGAGTAATTTTCGCCGAAAGTGAAACGGTGCATCCTGCTTGCCTGTTATTAACATTTTTTGCAGCATTTTCCGAATTAAGTTGGGAAAAAACCGCCCAAAAGTTAACATGACTACCCGTAACAAGATTAATTTTAAGGGTGACATTTGGGTTTGTTTCGCCCATCCTAACGGCCCTTCGATAGTGATTTCGTCCTGTTCTACTTTGACCTGGTAAGGTTCGATTAGGTGACTGACGGCATTTTTTAAATTTTTTCCCTTGCTAATTTGCAGGGATATTTGAGTGTCAGAAATTACTAATTTATTGTTCCTAAATATCTTGAAAACTCCGCCTTTATTTAAGCCCATATATAACTCAATCCCGGGACGACGTTTGATTAAAATTTGGGCTTCTTTTAACCAAAGACTAGCCACATCCCGGGGCAGAGGCTGAGGTCGATCGCTCACGAAATCTTGCCAAGCCAGCAGATAATTCCAGGCATGATGCCCAATAATATGATCATCAGCATAGCAAGGACCCAAGCCATTTTTTAGACCCTGTAAAAACTGGTCATTAATCCGCAGGGCTTCTGGTAGCCACTTCCCCGCTAACTCAAAACCATGGGGAAAGAAATTATAAGTGTTGCGGCAGCCATATTCCCCGCCATAAGTGCCATCAGGGTGGATGAAATGGGACGCTAATTCTACACCTTTGGCGATCGCATTTTTCACCCGGTCATCAGGTTTAAGGCGGTCCAATTCTGCCAAACAGGAAAGGGTGAGAGTATGATATCCGGGGTCGCAACCCTCATACTCCCGAAACCATCCCTCTTCAGTTTGCCAACTTAAAAGGCGATCGAGTCTCGTCCCTTGTATGCGCCGCCATTTAGAAGTTTGCAGCAGGTTTCCCAACCTTTCCAAGGCTAGAATAATTAACGCCTCATGGTTCGCCAGTTGACCACTTTCGTAGTGGTTAGCCAACCAGTTCGCCCGTCGTTCAAAANACCTCAGCGCCTCATAATCAACTAACCCCAATAGTCGATAACTTTCCACACAAGCCAGCAAAGAAAACGCCGAAGCCCCCGCCGCCCTTTCATAGGGGAAATAGTCATCACTAGAACCGTCTGCATGGGCGCTGCGCGCTGCAAAAGCTATCCCCGCTTGTACCCATTCCTTGATAGCGGGGTGTTGGTAATAGGAATTATCGGGAACATTGACTTCGTGGGCCAAAGCCATGGGCCAGACAAACTCCTGGGCCATACCACTGGGGAAGTCGATAATTTTATAATGCCAGAAGTTTCGGTCAAAACACCCATAGGTCGGACTGTGGGGGTTCCGATCTAGCAAGGTGAGAATTTTAGGAATTTGCCCTAGGGCTTCGATCGCAAATATATCTCTACTCACTTTGGGGTGGCTGAATTAATATGAAACCACATTCTAACTCGAAGTAATCCATCATCAATAATCAATAACTCATTCTATCACGCCTCCCTCTCCCCGGATATTTTGGGGGGTTGACAAACACTGCTCAATTGTGATATTCTGTAAGCAAAACAAATAATTTTTATATAGCCACTTTTTTTAAAATTGTCAGTATTCCAATTATATAAAATGGTAGCAGAAACTTACCCAAAAATCAACCCACCCCCCCACAAAAAAAATTTTTGTAACATTTATTAACTTTTTATTGCAAAAGTTAACATAATCTGGGAGAGTCCCGGATGGTTGGGAACTCTCCCCCAGATGATGGATAATTCATCAAGCGACGCGCAGGCGTTCAAAGCCGTGTAAGATAGGGGGGCGAGCCTTATCAGAAGTCACTCTATACAGGCGGGAAATTTCGGCGCTATTATATACTCGGAACTCGCTTTCTACAGTAGCCCTGTGGGTACGGATAGCTTGATTCAAGACTAGGGAACCTTCGGGGTCGGATACTGACCGATGGAAGGTTCCTGGGGGAATCCGCAAAATGTGTCGATTAGCGTCTAGTCGGACAATATGATAGGGACATTCCCAAGCGAAATTAACTAGATAGAAAGTACGACCCCCGGAAACAGCCAGTAGGTTATCTTCTTGCTTGGAGTGTAGATAGAACTGCCAGTAGCCATCCTCCGTGTTGTTGGGACTGGTAGCTGGTCCTTCGTGAAAAACCAGATCCCTAGCATTAGAGTTGGGGATGGTGATATCGAAAAAACGCACGCTAGGGGTATCACGGAACTTATGGAAGGGCAGTAACTCGAACATAAATGATTAGAGTAGCGATTAAATTTTTCAGTTCTCCCATAGCTTAATGATCTGATTCGGTATCATGCAAAACTCATTAAGCATAATTTCCATGCGTAAACTGGATGGATGATTGTTAATGACGATGGTCTCCGGTTCGGTTAATTGTTATGAATTTGTTTCATGTGCGGGTGTTAATGGCTGTGGTCGCCAAGGGTAGCTTTTCTGAGGCGGCGCTGGATTTGAATATTTCCCAATCCTCGGTGAGTAGGGCGATCGCATCTTTAGAAAATGAGTTAGGGATTCCCCTATTGTGTAGGGGGCGCTTTGGAGCGCATTTAACCCCCATTGGTGAAAAAGTCCTAGGTCACGCCCAGAAAATCCTGGAACTGCGGGAGACTATCGACCACGAGGTGAATTTGGAAAAGGGGTTACAGGGGTCTAAGGTGCGGGTGGCTTCTTTTCGCAGTGCGGCTACCCATATTTTGCCGCCGAAAGTGGCTGAGTTTCGCAGTCGTTTTCCTAATGTAGAGGTGAAAATTACCGAGACTGATCCGGTGGGGGTGGAACAGGCTTTGCGGATGGGTCAGGTGGATATTGGTTTAGTTCCTTTACCGCGATCTGAAGAGTTTGATACTTGGGAAATTGCCCGGGATGAGTATGTAGTATTATTGCCCAATTCTAAGCAACCAATTACCCAAAATTTAACCTGGGAAGAGTTGTCAGCTCATGCTTTTATATTGTACAATTATGCTGAGTGTACTTCGGCGGTGCGAGAACATTGGGCTAGGTGGGGACAGACCCTAAAAATTGCCTATGAGATTAAGGAAGATTCTACTATTGTTAGTATGGTTGCTCAAGGTTTAGGGGCCGCAATTCTGCCCCGGTTGGCGGCGCTACCTATTCCTAAGTCGGTGAAAGTGCGATCGCTTCCAGTACCCTTAGAAAGGGCGATCGGCGCGGCTATTCTTAGTAATGGTCTGCATCCTCCGGCGGTTTTCGCCTTCCTCGATGTATTACGTTAGAGACCTGCTCAATTGGTCGGTCTGTATCCGTCAGAACGCATAACTATAAACCCTTATCCTGATAGCGATAGCGGGTTATTACTCAACCCTATATCCTATTGAGTTACTCAGATATTACTCATAATCTAGTCCTAGCACAGGAAAATAATTCTGTCAATAGGATGATTACTCAGTCAACAAGCACAACTTAATCAATCTGTCAAATACCCATACCATCCCCCCAACCAAACACCGATAGGGTAACTCCCTTGTGATAGCAGTCAATGGCAAGCCTATCGGTTCGTTCCTCACCATTGACTGCTATCACATCGTTCGTTTCCCCAGGAGTGCTTGTTTCGGTTGGGGGGAGGATATGTTTCAAAATCAACCACGACAACAGCAGAAGATAATTCCCTAAGCTATCAATGTACAAAGATATTAGGCTGCCTATCCGGTTATCTATGGGAGTCAGATTATTAGTGAAATCTTGAGGAGCCTACTCGCTACCAACAAAATGCGATCGCATAATCTAAACTATCTCCTACCGGAATCAACCCGATACCCTCAAACAACTTTTCAACTGGTAACTTGTTTCGTCATCTCTCGCTGATACCTACATAATCCTAGAGAATTGATTCMCCATCGAAACCGATACCTACATACCGCTAGACAAGTCTCCAATTTATAGGGGTACTGGGTTTCGCCTGGGATGATTACCCCTAATAGACGGGTTAAGGTTTTGGCTTAGGGTGTTTATTGTGGGTAAACTAGGGGGGTAAGCATATAAATAATTAATAGTCCAGGATTAATAGTCCAGGAAATCAATAATACGAATGAACCCCTACAGTCAGAAACCATAGGGGGCCATTTAAGTTATTGAGTTAGGGTTATCTGTTAGGTTGACTCCATGTATTAAGTAGGCAATTATAGGCCTCTGAGTTAATTAACTCAGGAAGTTGATTAAAACCGTCTAAGTTACTTTTAACCCATAACACTTCAGTTCGTTTCTTTTTTACATCTTTCTTGTGACTAGCTGACATGACTGTATTTATTTCTATTTTTTATGTAAATGATTGAGGTTTAATCATCTGATGATAATTCGATATAATGTAATTGCCTGTTATGCAATCTAATGTATGACATAGTTTTGTCCAATCTTTAATCGTGTAGCCGCTATAGTGACCTTGTACACTACCGGAATAAGGCGGGTCACAATAGAATAGTGTATTAGGTGAATCCCACCTTTCAATACACTTAATAGCATCCTCGCAGGAAATGTAAACCTTTTCTAACCTTTCCAACGCTTCAGATAGCCTAGCTTTTTTATTTGTGAATGTCATCGCTTGGTTTTCGCTTTTTTTACTGAAACCCCACCCCTGCCTAGCGTTGGCAAATGATTGGTTGATATTGACATAGTATGCCCAAGCTTTTTCAATGTCTGAAAAGCCTTCCGGTTGTTTACATATTGCTTGAGATTTTCTGTAGTCAGATTGACTATATAATGTAGCTTGAATTTCATTATTAAGTT
>NZ_PKGG01000613.1:0-355 GCF_046480465.1 Arthrospira sp. PCC 8006 | reverse complement strand
AGGAAAATCCCCAGAAAGAGATGTTCAACTGCTACAAAATCGTCCCCATTTTTCTTGGCTTCAGCTTGGGCTTTGGATATAGCATCGGCGGCTCCACGTGAAAAGTAGCTCTCACCGCCTTTTACTTTAGGTAGCGACTGTACACTGCGCTCCACTGCTTGCTTGAGTACGGCAGAAGGTATGCCTATTTTTGATAAAATGAAAGGAACGACATCGTTGTCATTCTCAAAAATGGAATGCAATAGATGGATGTTTTCTATTGCCTGATTTTCGTATTGATTTGCGAGAACCTGCGCGTTTTGCAGAATCTGCTGTGTTTTAATGGTAAAGTTGTGCGTAGTCATGTGAGTCAATT
>NZ_PKGG01000417.1:0-1929 GCF_046480465.1 Arthrospira sp. PCC 8006 | reverse complement strand
GTTGATCCTAACTCAGCCACCAGTCATAAATACCAGGGGACCGCTTTAGCCAATAGTGGAAAGCTATCAGAGGCGGCGGAGAGTTATCAGAAAGCCTTAGAGTTAGACCCGAATTTGGTAGAAATTCTGCAACCCCTAGGACAGGTTTTAACCCAATTAAATCAATGGGAAGCCGCCGTTGACATATTCCAAAAAGCCACCCAAGTCGATCCTAACTCCGCTTCATTCTACCATCAATTGGGGCAGGCTTTAGCCAAATGCGATCGCCTCTTAGAAGCACTCGCCGCCTATAAACGGGCTTCAGAATTGCATCCCACTTCCACCCCAGTCCTGTTTGATTTAGGTCAGGCCTTGACTAAACTTTACCATTGGTCCGAGGCGATCGCCACCTATCAAAAAGCCTTATATCTTAATCCCCCCAACCAGGCTGAAATTCAAACCCATCTACAGGAAGTCCAGGACAAACAGCGCCACCTAGACGAGGAAATCGCCGCCTATAGCGACAGCCATGAGTTTCATCCTAATTCTAGCGAATCCTACGAAAAATTCGCACAGTTTCTCAGAAGCAAGGGAAAAATTGAAGATGCGATCATAGGATTTCACCAAGCCTGTATTCTCAATCCTCAGTCAGCCGTAGCCCATCATCAACTAGGTTATACCCTCGCTCGTGGTCAACGCTGGGATGAGGCAATTCTAGCTTATCAGAAGGCGGCCGAACTTAATCCCTACTCTCCCCATGTGCAATATCACCTGGGAGAAGCCTTGGTTGAGGAAGGACGGTTAGACGAAGCGATCGCTCATTTTAAACAGTCCATCACCATTGACCCAGAATTTGAAGAGGGTTATGATGCTCTCAGGCAGGCGATCGCAAAAAAAAAAGGTAGCCTCTAAAACCGATCCGATTTCTCATTATCGGCATTTACTCCAAGCCAGTCCCAACAACCCTGATCTACATCAGGAGTTGGGACAGCTTTTGCATAGCCAGGGTCAAACCCAATTAGCGATCGCCCATTATCAAAAAGCCATAGACCTTCAGCCAGGACCCGTTCACCTGTGGTTTTATCGCAATTTGGGAGAAGCCATGTTAACTACTGATCAACATTTTAGGCTACCTTAGCCAGAGTTTCCCATGCAGCCAACCTACACCACCCATAGTCATTGGATGCAACAGGCCTTAAAACTAGGCGCAGCAGCCGGAGAAGCCGGAGAAGTCCCCGTTGGTGCCCTCATTGTCAATCAACAGGGAAAACTCATTGCCCAGGGAGAAAATCGCCGAGAACGCGATCCGGACCCCACCGCCCATGCTGAAATTATAGCATTGCGCCAAGCCAGTCAGGTATTAGGAGATTGGCATTTAAACACCTGCACCCTATATGTCACCCTAGAACCCTGTCCCATGTGTGCAGGAGCCATTCTCCAAGCTAGGATAGGTTTATTGGTCTATGGTGTCGATGACCCCAAAACTGGCAGCATTCGCACCGTTTGCAATCTTCCAGACAGTCCCGCCTCCTATCATCGTCTCCCTGTCCTTGGGGGTATTCTCGAATCATCCTGTCGCCAACAACTGCAATCCTGGTTTGCTCAACATCGCGCTAATATGTAACCATTGAGACAATCTAATAACTGTCATCCTCTCCCATGACAGCAGGGGGTTAGAGGATTTACCTTAGACTTATAGAGTTTAGAAATCACAAATCATGATCATGGTAACAGTTGAATCGATTAAACCCTTGTCTAATTCACCTCCATCTACCCAGACTAAATCCTCTGATGTCGCACATTGGTTAACTTCTATCGTTTATCCCCTGGGACGCTATGGGGTTCTTCCCTTCTATTTTAAAAAAATTACCGTCACCGGACAGGAGAATTTACCCAAAGACAGTCCCCTAATTTTAGCACCCACCCATAGATCCCGTTGGGATGCTTTTA
>NZ_PKGG01000248.1:0-6826 GCF_046480465.1 Arthrospira sp. PCC 8006 | reverse complement strand
TTTGAAGGGACAATCAAAACTGTGACGGTCTCCCAAAATTCTGATGGACAATACTATGCTTCGGTATTGGTGGATGATGGGAAAGAAACTCCGAGTCAGTCTACCGAAGGTAAAGCGGTTGGCATTGACGTTGGATTGACTCATTTCGCCATTACCAGTGATGGGTTAAAGTATGATAATCCCCGTCATTTCGCCAAACATCACCGTAATCTTAAACGTAAACAACAAAAACTATCCCGGAAGCAAAAGGGTAGTCAGAATAGAACTAAAGCCCAACAAAAAGTAGCTAAGGTTTATAGCAAGACTGCCCGTTGCCGTGAGGACTTTCTACACAAACTATCCCGCCAGATAGTCAACGAAAACCAAGTTATTGCTGTAGAGAATCTGAACATAAAAGGGATGGTACGAAACCCCAAACTAGCCAAGGCGATTAGTGATGTAGGCTGGGGAATGTTTACCACAATGCTTAAATATAAAGCGGAGTGGGAAGGAAAAACCTATATTGAGGTTGACCGTTTCTTTGCATCCTCTAAAACCTGTCACGTTTGCCTCAACCGAGTAGATAGTTTGTCGTTAGATATTCGTCAATGGCAATGTCAACATTGTGGGACTTGCCATGATCGAGATGTCAACGCGGCACAAAAYATCAGAAATGAAGCCTTGCGGATATTGTCGTTGGGAACCAGCGATACTGCCTGGGTCGGGAGTGTAAGACAACCTGGCAAAACATCGGTTTTGTTAGATGCAGTTCCCGTTGAATCAGGAAGCCCCATCCTCTAGGGCGGCAGGGTGGGGTAGTTCACTTGGGATTCCTCTGCTATTTGCGGTGTTGTTGTTTGATTTAATTTTTACTATTGTGGCGGCCAGCAAAGCTAATGAGGGTATCAGATATCGCTATCCTTTGACTTTAAGATTTATTAAATGATTCACTAATGGCTTGATTTGTTATGCGAATATGGCAAGCTGATTTTTATCGCCGTCCTCTTGAGGATGAGAGGGGACAGCCTTTGTGGGAACTGTTAGTCTGTGATCAATTAGGCGATCGCCTATTGGTGGCGACTTGTCCTCAGTCGGAGGCTAACTCGACTTGGTTACTTAACCAGTTAAAAGAGATGTTTGTGACTGATCAACCTGATATTATTCAGGTGTTTCGACCTGCTTGTTTGAGTCTCTTTGAGGTGGTGGGTAAACAGTTGGGGGTGACTGTCCAGGCGACTCGTCGGACGCTGGGTTTAAAAAAATTGCTGGCTGAGATGATGTTAATTTATCCCCAAATGACGGGTTATACTGGCCAGAATTATGATCCTTTGGCTATTGATAAATTACCCCCTTTACCTCTACCGGAAAATCTCTGGGGCGATCGCTGGCGGTTTGCGACTCTTCCAGCAGGAGACCTTCAGGAGGTCTTTGGCGATCGCCCTATTCCTATTTTGGATATGCCATCAATTTTACTACCCCTGAATTTGGGTCTGGCTTCTACTGTTGCTATTTCTGGGGTGGTTATTGATGGCGGTCGCCAGTCTATGGGCTTGGCTAGATGGTTACAGTCGGTTAAACCTGTCGGTTTTAATTATATCCCCGGACAGCCTGATGGCTTGATTTTAGAGGCGGGATTGAGCGATCGTTGGGTAGTTGCTACTTTTGATGATGATGATGTGGCTCAGGCGGCGCGGATGTTTGAGACTCGTAAACGCTTGGCTAAGGGATTACATTTTCTCTTGGTTCAACCTGATGATTCTGGGGTAACTTATACGGGTTTTTGGTTGTTAGGGGGAGAATGAAAAATTCCCGCTCAAAAGTTGTTGATCATCCGCTGAATAGAGGCGATCGCTCATTATGTTGAATAAAAAATCAAGCATATAGCCATGTAACCCCCACAAGAATATGGTAACTGATGGGGAGGGTAATTGTCAACGGTTGGGGGAAATGAGGCGCGGCCGAGATTGTTGAATAAAAAATCAAGCGTATAGCCATGCAACCCCGACAAGAATATGATAACTGATAGGGAGGGGAATTGTCAAGGGTTGGCGGGAAATGAGGCGCGGCCGAGATTGTTGAATAAAAAATCAATTTTTCGGCGTGGGAGGTTATGGGGTGTTGGTTCCGAATTGCAGGCGGGTTCCTACGCGAACATCAATGCTACATCCAAGATGATGCCAAAGATGGGCGATCGCATTAATGCCTGTACAGTGATTAGCGCCTAGTAGTTGGACTTGATAATGCTTTAATTGGGCGGCGGTAGCTTCGAGGCGCTCTGGGTTAGCCTTTAACAGGTGCATACCTCCTATGACGGCATAAATTTTATCCTGTTGGCAGATTTGGGCAATATAGTCTAGGGTGTTAATAGTTCCAGAATGGGCGCAACCTAAGATTACAACTAATCCTGGAGGGGTTTGGATAAATAGAGCCTGATCATCAGGTAGAGTGTCTATGGTCTGGTGGTTAGCATCGATCCAAAAGTCTCCCCCTGTATCTTCGAGGGGATGGTGGCGGGGGATGGTTCCGGTTAGTCCCATTCCGGGTATGATTTCCGTGGGGGTTTCTGTCCACACTATTTTGCTGGTATGGGTTGTGDGGATATTTTCATCTTGAATGGGGGAACCAATTTCGCCTCTGGGGCTATATTTGGGGGTAATGGCGGCTGGATGTAGGTATAAAACTGGATTCTGGGTTATTTTGAGTATTGATGGTAAGCCGCCGGTATGGTCATAGTGACCATGACTCAGAGCGATCGCATCTATATCATGTAGGTTGATTCCTAGTTGGCGCGCATTGTGGTTGAGAGTGTTTCCCTGTCCGGTATCAAATAACAGTTTGTAGGTGTCGGCTTCCACTAGAATAGAAAGCCCGTGTTCTCCTAAGAGTCCTTTCCCGCCGGCTGTATTTTCTACCAAAACTGTAATGGTAAGTTGTTGAATCATATTCCCTCTGGCAGGATATGTATTTAATAGAGGCGATCGCTCATCATGTTGAATAAAAAATCAAGCGTATAGCCATGTAAGCCCCACAAGAACATGATAACTGATAGGGAGGGGAATTGTCAAGGGTTGGGGGAAATGAGGCGCGGCTGCAAGTGTTGAACAAAAAATCAACTTGCCGTAGTTTGACACTTAGGTAGTCAAGTCGAGTGACTCAAAGGCGGGATTATTACATCTGAGAATGAATGATGGGCGGATTCGGAAAATCCTATTTTGGGATTATCCTATGATGGGTTTATTCTGATTTGTGTGAATACCATGCTAAATAATGCACGATGAAGTCTACGTTTAGTCGAGAATATGATGTTTTTCGGCAGTTTGGACACGAACTTTGCCAAAATGGACAGAATCGTGCATCCAGAAATTGAAAGTTTTAAGGAGCGTGTTTATAAAACTGAATGTTTTGGAGTGGAAATTTATCAATGGAAAAAACTTTTGTCGAGTCGGCGAGATGAGTCGATGAAATCTGCCTTGATCAGATATCTGGGAATTACAGAAGAGAAGATTGATAAAATACTTGACTAAACCGTTTCACCCCATAATAGAAATAAGTTTCGTCAATTTCACAAGCGAAAGCTTTGCGGTTAAGTATGTTAGCAGCCAAAGATGCACTAAACAGTCCGCCAAATGGTTCCCAAATTACATCCTGTTCCTGACTGGAAGCTTGAATAATTAGCTGCATGAGGTCGAGGGGCTTTTGATTCAAATGGACGGCTTTACCGTTGGGGGTCTTTATTCGTTCGTCATTGGGTAAAGGCGATCGCTGCCAAACATTGGTAAAACCGTGAGGACATCGAAATTGGGAACGCATTTTCCCCCATTCTTGAGCGGTCAAAGGATGTAGGCCATCTACAGAAAAATAAGGCTTTCCCTCGGGTTTCCCATATTGGTTGGCATAGCGAACTAATTTCTCAAACATATCGGGTGGGGGAAAATACCATAAATGCCCTTGGTCGAAATACTTTCTCGTTGCTGCATCTGCCACACCACAGGCCAGATTGGCTTTGCGTAAAGGTAAACCCGATCGCAACCATTCTTTTCGTAACCATTCTTTCAAGGTTAAGTCATCGAATTTAACTTCTCTGACATATTGAACACAAACTTCTGTTACCACAGGAAAACGTCTGATTTTTTCTGTATTGACATTCCCGGCAATATGAGCTTTTCCCTTATTCCATATATTGCAGTTGACATAGCGCCAACCAAATTTCTCAAGGATTGGATGTACGACAGCCCATCCAATTTCGGAATTCCAAAACCAGAGGGTTGTACTGGGCAATGCGAACTTTGACCAAGCTGCGATATGGGGTTCATACCATTGGGGCAAATCGAGATGATCGGATGTATCACCTTGAAAGCCTAAAATACCGTAGGCTCCATCTGATACAATGACTGTGGGATTGTCCCAAGACTGATAATATTCGGCACTATCACCAAGATTTAAACTGACAGTGTTGTTACTCCAGCTTGAAAAGGTGAGTGGTTGGTCAAGTTGAACGGATTTGCTACGTCCGACGGTACTGGTTGCTTTATTTTTGTTTGTGGTTGGTAGCTTATGGTACGGCTCAGATAGACCCATGTATCTTTCATTAGGTTTCACAAACAGGCTAAACATCTATACTTTATCCCATCTGGGAATATTTGGCGATCTAAGGAATGATTGAAGTGGGGGGCAAGGGTGGTGGGTGCCCCTTTCATATTATACTTGAGACGGGGCGACAACATCTCCCCATTGCGGATCGAGTTGTCCTTTTAATTGGAGATCTCGCCTAATCGGGTTGTTTTAGATGTGACAAAATTGATGATTTCTGATTTTTAACGATTCCTATGTCTTTCGCCGATGCTGCCATTCAAGTTTTAGAAGATGTTGGCTCTCCCCTGCACTATCGCAAAATTGCTCAAATTGCGATCGCACGGAATTTAATTCAAACGAACGGCAAAAGTCCGGAAGCCACGCTCAACGCCATCATTGCGGTGGAAATCAAACAGAAGGGGGATCTCAGCCGCTTCGTGAGGGTCAATCGCGGGGTTTTTGGGTTGAGAAAATGGGATGTAACCTCGATAGATTCCGAATCTAATTCGGCGACATTAGACCCGCGAAACGAAACCCGGGTCAAAGTTTCCCACTTTCCGACCTATTCGGAATTGAGATTGATTTTACCGATTTGGAACGGACGCGATCGCGCGCAAATCACGGGAGTGCGATCGGCGATCATGAGTCTGTCGGGAACCCTGCAAAATCCGGTAGATTGGACGAATCCAGAACGCTGGATATCGGAACGCTTGGAAGGGGAAAATCGAGAACTGGCGGAGGCGATTTGGACGGGGAGCGATCGCCAGCTTAACCCTGGTCACGTTTACGGACACTGGCTCCTATCTCGAACCTATCAGTTGCTGGAAGAAGATTCAGGGGGGAAAGTTTTATTAACTGATGCGGGACAGGATTTTATCTGCCATCCCTTGGGAGAGGTTGAAAAACAAATTGACGAGGGGGAAGGCTTATTAAAATTACTAAGTGTGGTGGCTGAAAAAGGGGGAGGTCGTCGCGGAGATTTTGTACCCGATTGGTCGGACTATCTCAAGCGTTGCTCCCAATTCGGCACGGACAGCACCATCAAAGATACGCTGTGGCGGCGGCTTTACAATTTGGCCGATCGCGAATTATTGATCAAAACGGGGACGACCTACAGCATTACCGACGCGGGTTTGAATTATTTAAAAGATTCGGGAGGCGATGAAGAACTCGACGGCGGAGGGACGGTACAGGAAATTTTGACCCTGGTTAAAGAGCAGAAAGCCTCGGTCAGATCAAGCATTCAAGAAATCCTCTCAACGATGGCTCCGACGGCGTTTGAATATTTGATCAAACAATTGTTGGAGGCGATGAATTATCAAAATGTGGAGGTGACATCACCGACGAATGATAAGGGGGTCGATGTGGTCGCGGATATTGAACTGGGGATCACTTCGGTGCGGGAAGTGGTGCAGGTGAAGAGGCAACAGGGGAACATTCAAAGGCCGGTTTTGGATGCTTTGCGGGGGTGTTTGTATCGGTTTCAAGCGGTGCGGGGTACGATTATCACCACGAGCGATTTTTCCAAGGGGACGGTGGAGGTGGCGTTCGCCCCGGGTGCGCCGCCGATCACGTTAATCAACGGAGAAAAACTGCTGGATCTGCTGATAGAATATGGAATCGGAGTGAAAACGAAGGCGATCGAAGTATTAGAACTAGATGCCGATGCGTTCGCCCAGAATGATAGTTATACCTCCGATTTAGAATAAAATTCTAATTCCACTAGAATAGAAAGCCGGTGTTCTCCTCAGAGTCCTTTCCCTCCGGCTGTATTTTCTACCAAAACTGCTAGGACATCTTATTGAATAGAGGCGATCGCTCATCATGTTGAATAAAAAATCAAGCGTATAGCCATGTAACCCCCACAAGAACATGATAACTGATAGGGAGGGGAATTGTCAAGGGTTGGGGGAAATGAGGCGCGGCCGGAGTGTTGAATAAAAAATCAAGTGTATATCCGTGTAAAGCCTATAAGAATAGGGTAACTGATGGGGAGGGGAATTGTCAAGGGTTGGCGGAAATGAGGCGCGGACGGAGTGTTGAATAAAAAATCAAGTGTATATCCGTGTAAAGCCTATAAGAATAGGGTAACTGATGGGGAGGGGAATTGTCAAGGGTTGGCGGAAATGAGGCGCGGACGGAGTGTTGAATAAAAAATCAAGTGTATATCCGTGTAAAGCCTATAAGAATAGGGTAACTGATGGGGAGGGGAATTGTCAAGGGTTGGCGGAAATGAGGCGCGGCCGCAAGTGTTGAATAAAAAATCAAGTGTATA
>NZ_PKGG01000447.1:0-1503 GCF_046480465.1 Arthrospira sp. PCC 8006 | reverse complement strand
GTGGGGGGGGTGTGTGGTGTGGTAGTGGCTTTTAGAGGCTTTTAATTAATTTATGATGCTTCTCCTCCCACAACCACATTACGGATACGCAAACTAGGGCCACCACAGCCTACAGGTAGCCCATTTTGACCTCCTTTTCCGCAACCTCCTGACTCATCCCAATAGAAATCATCACCAATTCCCTCAATATCCGCTAAAGTCGTAAACACATTACCAGATAGGGTAACATCCCGGACAGGTTCGGCTAATTTACCATTCCGAATCATACAGGCTTCCCCAGCACTAAAAGTAAACATTTCGCCGTTAGTCATTCCCCCTAACCAATTCCGTGCATAAACCCCCAATTTAATCTCACTAAACAAATCCTCGACGGGAGTATTTCCCTGTTCAATCCAAGTGTTAGTCATCCGTACTAAAGGGGGATAATGGTAATTTAAACAGCGAGCATTTCCTGTGGGATTTTCCCCTAATTTACCAGCAGTTTCGCGGGAGTGTAGCCGTCCGACTAATCGCCCATCTTTGATTAATTGAGTCTTAGTAGCGGGGGCTCCTTCATCATCATAAAAATAACTACCGCGATGTCCGGATGGAGATGCACCATCAAAAATTTGGAGGTTTTGCGGACCAAATTCTCGCCCTAAAGTCATGACTTCCAACAGGTCAGGATTTTCATAAGCCATATCTGCTTCGGAAAGATGCCCAAAGGCTTCATGAACGAATAAACCGGACAGAATTGGGTCAATAACTACGGTGTAAATATTTCCCCGGACGGGAGGTAAATTAAGAGAATTAACAGCACGTTTGGCGGCGCTGCGAACCTGATTATCAAGTTGGGTGAGGTCTTCATAGGCTGTTCTGGAACCGGTGGTTTCTCGTCCGGTTTGGACGGTTTCCCCGTGGCGGGCTGTGGCGGCAAAACGCATCTCCATATCTACCCAACCTTGTTCTAGTAAAGTCCCCTCAGACGTAGCGAGGAGCATCCGTTGAGTGCTATCATTATAGCTAACAGAAATGGTGGTAATTTTGTCATCAACACTGCGGAGAATTTCTCCATAGCGATCGCACAGTGTCTTTTTTTCGGATAGGGGAATTTGACGAGGATCGGAACCAGTCAGCGGTAAAATATAGCTATCTTGGATAATCGGAATGGGCGCGAGTATAGTTTCTTCAGTACCAATTAATCGCGCGGCTATAATTGATTCTTGAATCCGGTCTTCTAGCTTAGATAAATCATTAAAACTAGCAAAACCCCAACCGCCTCGATAACAAGCGCGTACCTGTCCCCCTAAAGACAAACCCTCACTCAAAGTTTCAATGCGATCGCCCCTTAATAAAATATTAGTTTCCTCTGATTCCTCAATTCGGATCGCTAAATAATCCACCCGATGACGATAGCGGGTAATTAAATCCTGGAGTATAGTTTTGACATCCGCAAAGGTAGTGTTCATAATAGATGACAATATTGATGAATCAGTAGGATTTTACTATAGCATTATTAGAGTC
>NZ_PKGG01000638.1:0-301 GCF_046480465.1 Arthrospira sp. PCC 8006 | reverse complement strand
AACGTTGGGACATATAAACAGTTATGAGGATGGTCAGTAGTGCGCTCCTTATATTCAACCAAGGGGTTGAAGTCCCCACCAGGCGGTTATTTCAGGTATTTCAACCCTATTTCATGCCTGAAGGTTTGGCACCATCATATTTATCATACTCGAATTGACTACGAGTTCAGAAAAAAATACGCCCAACCATATTAGATGGGGGCGGGATTTCTGATCAAATCAAATAAATGGCTCTGGCGGGATTTGAACCTAATACATAGCCTATAACCCCTATTCTACCGTTACTTAGGTGTTACTCAAA
>NZ_PKGG01000294.1:0-5183 GCF_046480465.1 Arthrospira sp. PCC 8006 | reverse complement strand
AGTGCAGGGAACGGCTGTTGTTGAAAGAAGCATATTGGAAGATCAGGCGACCGAAGTAACCGTGAGCTGCCACAATGTTGTAAGTTTCTTCTTCTTGACCGAATTTGTAACCGTAGTTTTGAGATTCGATTTCGGTGGTTTCACGCACCAAGGAAGAAGTTACCAAAGAACCGTGCATCGCGGAGAACAAAGCACCACCGAAGACACCGGCAACTCCCAGCATATGGAAGGGGTGCATCAGGATGTTGTGTTCTGCTTGGAATACCAACATGAAGTTGAAGGTTCCAGAGATACCCAGAGGCATACCGTCGGAGAAAGAACCTTGTCCGATGGGGTAGATCAAGAATACTGCACTAGCAGCAGCAACAGGTGCGCTGTAAGCTACGCAGATCCAAGGACGCATTCCCAAGCGGTAGGACAGTTCCCACTCACGACCCATGTAGCAAAATACACCGATCAGGAAGTGGAAAATTACCAACTGGTAGGGGCCACCGTTGTAGAGCCACTCATCCAAGCTGGCTGCTTCCCAAATAGGGTAGAAGTGCAGACCGATCGCATTGGAAGAAGGAACAACCGCACCAGAGATGATGTTGTTGCCGTACAACAGAGAACCAGCTACGGGTTCGCGGATACCGTCAATGTCAACGGGAGGAGCAGCTACAAAAGCGATGATGTAGCAGATGGTAGCAGTTAGTAGGGTAGGGATCATCAGAACACCGAACCAGCCTACATAGAGGCGGTTGTTGGTGGATGTTACCCAGCTACAGAACCGTTCCCAGGCGTTGGCGCTCTCGCGCTGCTGAATGGTAGTAGTCATGTTGGATATGATTGCTGTATTGAATTTTCGAGGTACTTATCCGGCAGTTGTTTTTCTACCGTGTTTATAATATGACACACTCGGTTAAGGTTTGTAAAGGGGTTTAATAAAGTATTTAGTTATATTTGAGATAAGCAAAACTAATGTTTAGTCAGATGTCTGCTTTGGTTTCCTATTCTCCGGCGTATACGATAGTTCCGACCTATGAGTGTTTTAACCGCTGTAGTTACTGCAATTTCCGCAGGGAACCGGGAGATAGCCCTTGGTTAACTGTCGGCGAGATGAAACAGCAACTGGCGGGACTATGTGAACAGGGAGTAGTGGAGATTTTGATTCTGAGTGGGGAAGTACACCCCAACAGTCCCCGGCGAGAGGCTTGGTGCGATCGCATTTATGAATTGTGCGATGAAGCGCTAAGTTGCGGATTTCTGCCCCACACTAATGCGGGTCCTCTGAAATTTGAGGAAATGGCTAGATTAAAACAGGTTAATGTGTCGATGGGGTTAATGCTCGAACAAATGACTCGGGATCTTTTACAAACGGTTCACCGCCACGCGCCTAGCAAGGTTCCTAGTATTAGGTTACAGCAGCTTGATTGGGCTGGGGAACTCAAAATTCCGTTTACGACTGGGTTACTTTTGGGAATTGGGGAAAGTCCCTCAGACTGGGGATGGACATTAGAAGCGATCGCCAAAATTCACGATCGCTCTGGTCACATTCAAGAGGTAATTGTGCAACCCTACAGCGAAGGAAGCCGACAAGGGGAGCCAGGGTACGGATTTAATCTTAGCCAATTACCGGAAGTAGTGGCGATCGCCCGCAGTATTCTCCCCGCAGAAGTGACGGTGCAAATTCCCCCCAACCTAGTTATACAGCCAGAGATATTATTAAAATGTCTGGAAGCGGGAGCCAGAGACCTAGGGGGAATCGGTCCCCAAGATGTAGTCAACCCGGACTATCCCCACATTAACCCGGAAACCCTCAGCCAAATTATCAACCGGAAAGGTTGGCAATTACGGCCACGACTACCGATATATCCCCAATACGATAGCTGGTTATCCCCTCGATTACAGAAGAGTGTCAATTCTTGGCGAAAAAAGTTGCAGTTTTCCCAGGGGTTGTGATATATTAGTAAATCGCAGTGGTGGCGGCATAGCCAAGTGGTAAGGCAGAGGTCTGCAAAATCTCCATCCCCGGTTCAAATCCGGGTGCCGCCTTTTACTATAAACCCTTATCCTGACAGCGATAGCGGGTTATTACTCAACCCTATATTCTATTGAGTTACTCAGATATTACTCACAATCTAGTCCTAGCACAGGAAAATAATTCTGTCAACAGGTTGATTACTCAGTCAACAAGCATAACCTAGGGGAACTGTCAAATACCTATATCTCCCCTAACCAGACAACCAATAGGGTACTTCCCTAGCGATACCCGTCAACAGCAAGCCTAGCGGTTCCTAGCGTCACTGTTGACTGCTATCGCAACGGTCAGTTCCCCTAATATGTCTGTTCCGGTTAGGGGGAGGGTATGGGTTCAATTTTGCAGGGTATTGCCTAAAGCTACCAGTGCTAACCATAGAAATGTATGAGTGCGATCGCAGTGGGATTTATCTATGGCTCAAAGTCAACACGATAGCCGTAGGTAGCCGTAGGGGGAACCCACTAGGTTATCAATGTACAACGATACCCCTATCAATGTACAAAGATATCAGACCGCCTACCTGACTCCCATAGGGGTAGTCAGATTATTAGTGAAATCTTGAGGAGCCTACTCGCTACCAACAAAATGCGATCGCATAATCACGACTAACCTGGCTATGACATACTGAAGCGATACCCCCAAACAACTTTTCAACTGGTAACTTGTTTCGTCATCTCTCGCTGATACCTACATAATCCTAGGGAATTGCCTTACCATCGAAACCGATACCTACATACCGCTAGACAAGTCTCCAATTTATAGGGGTACTGAGTTCCGCACGGGATGATTACCCCTAATAGACGGGTTAAGGTTTTGGCTTAGGGTGTTTATTGTRGGTAAACTAGGGGTGAGCATTCATATAAGCCCGCAATAATATTGTTGCAATAATATTATTGGTGAATAATATGAATGAACCCCTACAGTCAGAAACCATAGGGGGTCATTTAAGTTATTGGGGTAGCTGTTAGGTGTTAGGGTTTAGGGTTTACTGCACTTAGCAATCATAGCTAACGCTGCTTCTGTTAGCTTGTCTACAGTAACTTGGTCAGCTTTTCCTATGTAAATGTGATGATTAACGCTACCATCCCACCCTTTGAGGTTCCAGTAGGTAAAACCATTGATTGAGAGTTTTTTGCACGCTGTCAATCGTTTACCATTAACCTCCACTGAAAAGGATTTATTGGTTTCTAGGTATTTAAACCATTCTAAAGAACCTACTTCGATACAGATATTACCATGACCTACCAGAAACCCTTTGTAAGACCCTGTTAGTGTGACTACTGGGAGTAATTTAGGCATCAAAGTTACCTCCCATAAAAATATCGCTACTGTAACCATTGCCACTAAAGTCGGATATAAATGATACTGGTTGAATAACTGTCTCTTGAGACAATACCCATTTTTTTTGTACCGTCATAAAATCAACAGCAGCGTTATGAGCTATTTCGGCTAATTTCATCCTGGTATCTTGATTAGCGTAGGGGATATCTCGTGACATCATTTGAGCGTAAATATCACGTGCTAATTCCGCGATAACCATTAACCTTGCTTGTTCTTCATTCATGGTTTTGTCTCCTATTGATTGCATTGCAGTAACTGATTAATTGAACTTGTGATAATCATTGTCAGGGTGATTTTGATTATTGTTGTGTTCTGTAATTTTTGCATTAAGCAATGCTTCAATGCCTTTGATTAACTCGATTTCCGCGTTTAAAAAATGCCTGTGGATTTGAATAAATTCGACAATTTCATCAAATTGTTCAGRYGTGATAGCAAGTTCTACTAAGTCAAGTAATCCTACCGCGTTAGGGTTTAATCGATTGCTCATGTAGCTATATTCTACTACGTTTAATCCGGGCGTACTTGATTTGATTGACATGGATTTATCCTTTGATAGTGGTTAAGTTGTGATAGTTTAACGTCATTTCGGAAGGGTTTAAATTATTCGATTTTGGTTAGTAAATGCTTAATATAATTAAGCTGTTTGAGCGATAATTGTTTTTTCGCTTCTGCTAAGGATAACTCAACCTCGCAATCATCTAGTATTGAAATTAACGTTGCCTTATCATCTTCTTTATTAGCGTTTTAGACTGTACTGTCTACCATTTTTTAAATGTTTTAAACCTTGCCTTCATAATGGCATTTGTGTTGGCTTGAGTCATTTTTTTTGGTCTCCTATATGATTTGTTTTCAAACATTTTTGCCGTTCTGATTTATCATATTATATCCTCTATTTTTCATTAGATTAGTCAACTCTGAAACATTAACGCGACTATCAAGATATCCATCTGTTTTGGCTCTCTCAATGGCTTCTTTTAACGCTTTCGGGTCGATATCAGTTACAACCTCGGTTAACTCAGGACATCCCGCGTTAATTGCCTGGTTATTTTGTTTCATTTTTGCCTCAATACTTTGAGTGATAAAACTGTCTAAAAATTGTTCAGTACCTGATGATATAGTCAAGATTTTTTCATTAACAAAATCCCAGTAATCATTGAAGCGTTTAATTGATTCATTGATAGATAATCTTTGATTTAGGGGTTTATTATGAGTTTCTCAGTTTATAGTTCTGTTGTCAATTTAGACACTCTAAACATTAGCAGTAAAATACAGGGAACACCGACAACTACAGCGATAAGTTTGACTGCTAACACTATCACGGAAGTTGTGCCTATCAATGCTACCAGTAACGGTAGAACGGTGTTTGTAAAGAATCGGTCAAATACCAATGTATATCTAATATTTGACCCTACAGGTGATAGCGTGTCAGACGCTGCATTTTCGGTTAAGCCAGGTGATACCATCTCAATAACGTGGGGTAGAACTAAGTTACAGGCGATAGCAGAATCTAGCGCTAGTATCAGCGTTACAATTATCGAATATATTGATATGTAATCATCAAATGAATGGCTAGTATTAAGTTATTAGCCATTTAATTAAGTAATCAATATAGAGGCAGTTATGACTAATTTCAACATTTACTCTAGTAAGTTTGGGCAATCAACCGATGACTTGCCAGAAGGTGAAGTTAATCTGTATTTAACTAATGAACGGATACAAGCAGTTATTGACTCCAATACTAACTTCGTCACATTAACTGAGTTAATTTGGAATAATATTATTAATAAACCTGGCACTTTCCCCCCATCTACTAATTCCCATA
>NZ_PKGG01000377.1:0-2888 GCF_046480465.1 Arthrospira sp. PCC 8006 | reverse complement strand
CAACGAACTGCGACAAATTCAGCGGGCGGAACAAACGGAAGCGGAAGCGATCCGCCGGAGTCTGACTGAACAGGTGGCGGCGGTAGTCCCGGATCTCGAAAAACTTTTAGCGATCGTGACAACTATCGATCTAGCCCTGGCTAAAGCCCGTTATAGCTACTGGCTAAAAGCGAACCCGCCCAGGTTTATTGACCCTGGGGATACCTCAGAAACAATCAACCTGCGACAACTGCGCCATCCTCTCCTAATATGGCAACAAGAGTATGAACAGGGACCGGAGGTGGTTCCGATTGATATCACGATTAACCCTCAGATCCGGGTGGTAGCTATTACCGGACCGAATACGGGGGGTAAAACTGTGACGCTAAAAACTATTGGTTTGGCGGCGATCATGGCTAAGGTGGGGCTATTTATTCCGGCGCGGGAACCTGTGGAAATGCCTTGGTTTGGACAGGTGTTAGCAGACATTGGGGATGAACAGTCTATTGAGCAGAGTTTGTCTACGTTCTCTGGTCATATTCGCCGGATTACTCGAATTCTACAGGCTATTGGGGAACCGATGAGGGTAACGGAGGCGGGGGAGTACGATCGCATCTGTCAATCTCTCGTATTGTTAGATGAAATAGGGGCGGGGACTGACCCGACGGAGGGGACGGCTTTGGCGATCGCCCTATTGCAAACCTTCGCGGACCGCACCCGTCTTACGGTGGCGACTACCCACTTTGGCGACCTGAAAGCGTTAAAATACAAAGATACTCGGTTTGAAAATGCTTCGGTGGAGTTTAATGATGCCTCCCTACAACCTACCTATCGCCTATTGTGGGGGATTCCTGGGCGTTCTAATGCTCTGAAAATTGCGGAACGGTTGGGGCTAGATCATGACATAGTAAAACTGGCGGGGTCCTATGTTGGCGGCGGTGATGAGGATGTTAACCAGGTGATCGCGGGGTTGGAAGCACAGCGACGACAGCAGGAAACTAAGGCGATCGCTGCTAGTCAACTACTGAAAGAGACTGAACGCCTACACGGAGAATTGGCGGAAAGGGCTATATCTCTCCAGGAAAGGGAAAGACAGCTTAAACAAGCCCAGGAAAAGGAGATTAAGGAGACTTTACTACAGGCTAAGGGGGAAATAGCTAAGGTGATCCGTCGCCTTCAGCAGGGGAAACCTACGGCGGCTGACGCACAAAAGGCTACGGCTACGTTAGATGCGATCGCGGAGAATTATCTACCATCTCGGCAGGCTACACCAGCACCATTACCTAATTTTATGCCGAAAGTAGGCGATCGGATTCGTATTCCCCGCATTGGTCAAACAGCAGAGATACTCAGCGGACCTGATGACAATAATCAACTAACAGTCCGATTTGGGATTATGAAAATGACTGTAGGATTAGGGGAAATTGAGTCCTTAGATGGTCAAAAGGTAGAACTTCCCAAAACTTCAGCAACTCCCAAGGCTGACAAGACTCATTCACCAGTTACCAATAAACCGGAACCCTCAAAACTGCCTAATGTTCGCACGGATAAAAATACCCTCGATTTGAGAGGGAAAAGGGTATCCGAGGCGGAAACAGAAATCGATCGCACTTTGGGGCAAATTCTCGACTTTGGCGCGCTGTGGATTATTCACGGTAAGGGAACCGGACAACTGCGGCGAGGGGTTCACGAGTTACTCAAAGAACATCCCCAAGTTGAACGGTTTGAACTGGCATCAAATCCAGATGGTGGGGCGGGAGTTACTATTGCTTATTTGAAGTAAAAAAACCGAGTTTATCATCAACCCGCCCCCCGCCGATAATTAATAATTGTAGGGGCGGGTTCTGTTGTCAATTACAAATTCCCGACGAGGATATTAATATAGCGGTTCTCTGACTCATGAGGTAAAGCCCTCACCCCAAACCCCTCTCCCATAAGGGAGAGGGGCTTTGAAAAGTACCTCACCAATCCACCGAACCGCTATAAACCCGCCCCACCGCCGATAATTAATAATTGTAGGGGCGGGTTCTGTTGTCAATTACAAATTCCCGACGAGGATATGAATAAACCCGCCCCACCGCCGATAATTAATAATTGTAGGGGCGGGTTCTGTTGTCAATTACAAATTCCCGACGAGGATATGAATAAACCCGCCCCACCGCCGATAATTAATAATTGTAGGGGCGGGTTCTGCTGTCAATTATAAATTCCTCACGAGGATATGAATAAACCCGCCCCACCGTTTCTGCTGAGAAACTGGGTTTCTTGACCACGATATGGAGGTGGTGCGTCAGTTGAACAAAATCTGCCGTTTACCCGATAGGTTATCCCTCTGACGCACCCTACGATATGTGTGATAATTAATAATTGTAGTCATCTGATTAACTCTATGTCCGATCGCATTCCTTCCCATTGGCATTCACCGAAAACGCCGGAATTAACAGCCACACAACTCGACCGTATGGCCGTGGAATTGCATCTAGTTATATTGGCTTTAGAATCCTTGGGGGAAGTGACATCAGAGACTTTAATAAAGACGGCACAAACTCTGAGTTTAGATGTGGAATATATCCAAAAATGGCAATCGCAAAAATTGACGGTAGAAGGAGGGCGATCGCTGGTTTTAATCATCTGTTATCTAGCGAAACAAAATCAAGCCTTGCTGCGCCGCGCCATTGCTTTAATTGAACAATTAGAAGCACAAAATCAGGATATCCGAGAGATTTCTTTGATGCGGGACTACCTGGATAAATTCATCCAAGGCTATGATCAGCAGTTGGCGGTTAAGTCACCTATTCCCGAAGAAGATATCATCCCCTTCGCGCAAAAACTGCTAATTGATTTACTATTTTATAGCAGTCCTGATGGTTTCGGGAGGTTTTGGTCAACCCTGCTAATGCGATCTCAAA
>NZ_PKGG01000506.1:0-694 GCF_046480465.1 Arthrospira sp. PCC 8006 | reverse complement strand
TTCCACACCCTGCAGGAGTTGCTCGATAACAAGTACCAGTTGCTACGAGCGCACTTACCGAAGCGCCAAACCTTCTTTAATGATTTGCGCGCGCTTACCCAGACTGTACTTCGACAGTTGGGACCACCTTCTGACCTTTATGCTTGAGGGTCTCGAGTTAGACATCCCACCCGATAGCAGTTGAATTTCCAAAATGAGAATTGCTGCGTGCTTCCAGCACGGCTTTACATTGGAGACACTTCTCACTAAAATACACATAGTTCTAGTGAGAAGCTATGTACCTGACTCAAAAGAACCAGATACGAGGACTTCCAGTGCGAGAGTTGAAAGCCTTGGGGGAACTCTGCCGACTGAGTAAAAATCTCTACAATGTAGGAATTTACACTCAATGGCAGTATTACTTCCAAGATGGGAAACATCTTTGCTACGAGTCCAACTATCACTACTGTAAGGGAAACTCGAACTATAAACGGTTGAACACCGATATAGCCCAACAAACTCTTAAAGTAGTCGATCGCACTTTTCGGAGCTTCTACCGTTTGAGCCAGGCCCTCAAAGAGGAGACCTTTCCACAGAAAGTTAGACTCCCTCACTACCGGCCCAAAGACGCTTATTTCGTCCGGATTAGGCCGAGGGTTAAAATCAAGGACGGAAAATTTAGAGTTCCCGTGTCTCGCGACTTGGGCAACTTGCG
>NZ_PKGG01000472.1:0-1048 GCF_046480465.1 Arthrospira sp. PCC 8006 | reverse complement strand
TTCGCGCATGGTTTCAATTGCCTTGGGGTTGACCCCGTGCGTTTCTACTCCGGCACTATACACCTCGGCTTTATCGGCAGCGAAGTACCGCATATAGCCCTCGGCGATTTGGCTTCTACAACTGTTTCCCGTGCAGAGAACCAAGATTTTTTTCTTCATGATTTATTGATTTAATATCGCCATTTATTTGCCAATGCTACCAGAGAAAGCATCACCGGCACTTCAATTAATACCCCCACTACGGTGGCTAAGGATGCTCCGGAGTTGAGTCCGAAAAGGGAAATAGCCACCGCAACCGCCAATTCAAAAAAGTTACTCGCACCAATCATCGCCGCGGGGGCGCATACGGCGTGGTTCAACTTTAGAAATCGACCGGCAAACCAAGTAATGAAAAAGATAAAATAGGTTTGAATGGTCAGAGGAACGGCGATAAGTAAAATATGGAAAGGCTTATCGATTATTTTGTCGCCTTGAAAAGCAAAAAGAAGAATTAGTGTGGTAAGCAATGCCACTATGGATACGGGTTTCAAAGTGGGCAGAAAGCGATTTTTAAACCAGTCTTCCCCTTTGCGATTCATTAGAATTTTATGACTGAGATAGCCGGCTGCGAGTGGAATTACCACAAATATCACCACCGAGGAAACAAGCACATCGTAGGGAATGCTAATGTTGGTAATGCCTAGCAAAAACCGAACGATGGGGATAAATGCAAAGAGCAGAATGATGTCGTTCACGGAGACTTGAATCAAAGTATAGTTGGCATCGCCTCTGGTGAGGTACGACCACACAAAAACCATTGCGGTACAGGGAGCTGCGCCCAGAATAATGGCGCCGGCAATGTATTGTTCAGCCATTTCCGGTTGTAAATATGCCGAAAAAACATTGTCGAAAAAAATCCAAGCGAAAAACGCCATGCTAAAGGGTTTGATTAACCAATTGACAACCACTGTTAGCCCGAGACCTTTCCAGTTTTTAGAAACGTGTKTAAGCGATGAAAAATCAATTTGCACCATCATCGGATAAATCATCAACCACACGAGAATGGCGA
>NZ_PKGG01000589.1:0-390 GCF_046480465.1 Arthrospira sp. PCC 8006 | reverse complement strand
CCATAGCCTCTCCAATTCTCCCAATGATCAGGGTGCTGTCTTCTTTTACTGTGCCATGTCCCGAAAGATAAAGGTAAGTTCCGTCTACCAAGCAGGGCTTATAGACTCCCAAGGGTTTTGGAGGGGGCGGTAATGTCAATCCCAATTCGGCAAAATTCTCTTCAGCTGATTTCATCTTTTATTCTTGTTTTACTTTATATTATATAAATATATCCAATATCATCACACCCATCAGCCCAACAACAGCCACCAAGGTTTCCATCAGAGACCATGACTTAATGGTATCCTTTACGCTCAAGTTAAAGTATTCTTTGTACAACCAAAACCCTGCGTCATTAAAATGTGAGAACATCGAACGTCCTGCTCCAATAGACAATACAAGCAGATTTG
>NZ_PKGG01000489.1:0-836 GCF_046480465.1 Arthrospira sp. PCC 8006 | reverse complement strand
TTCCCCTTTCATCTGGATATCATCATCCTCCGTCCGTTGTATCGGTTCTGGCGATCGCTTCCTATTAGCAAAAACCGGGATATTAGCTAAATCGAACCCAGAGGACTCCTGCTGAAACTGCATTTCTGGCCGTGTCAGCTCCTGGTCTGGCGGCGCAAAATTCGCATCCTGAAACGGTCGAGACTGAAATTGTTTCTGCACAGGAACTTCATTGCCTTTCGCTTCATTGTGGCGTTTTTTCCGGCGTTGTATTTTCATCTATCAGGACTCCTTATTAGAATTTAATTTAGTTTTTAAATACGCTATTAATCCCATTTATAGTAACACCAGATATCCTATTAATTACGAATTTAAAAATGGTTTTTTATTAAACATTTCCATTTATCCCAGCTCCAAGTTTCTCTTCAACGTGATATAATTCAATAAACTTCTTGCTTGCTTTTTTAAGTTCATATTTTCACTGTCATTCATATCTTCAATGAAATTATCTAAATGAGTACAAACAATGCTATCTTCCCTGAACGCTTCTGAGGGGAGTTGATCCAACTGTCGTAAGAGAACATCTACAAATTGACCAAATAGGTCTGGATAAGATGCGATCGCCAAATCCCCCGCATTATACATTCCATTCAGCAAAGCAGACCATCTGTCTTTAGGCCGGCGATCGACCTCCTCTTTTGAAGACATCCACCAACACAAAAAAGCAAATTGAAATTCTGCTAAGAAATCTGCTATATTTTCCTGATGAATGTCCCGGAAATTTTGTTCAAACCGAGATGGATAATTAGCCGCGACTTCACTCGAAAAATCTAACCCAGCGTTTTCATGTAATATCG
>NZ_PKGG01000158.1:0-12512 GCF_046480465.1 Arthrospira sp. PCC 8006 | reverse complement strand
CAGCTAGGTGGCTCAAAAGTGTTCCGATGTCCTGAGTGTGGGTTCACTCTACCCAGGGACTGGAACGGTGCTTTTGGAATCTTTCTAAAAGCTTTGCGGGATACCGCCTCTGTTACCTTAACGGGTAATAGTGCTATCGTCGCATTGTCAGGCAATAGCCGGATAAATGTCGCGTAAATGTATCAGTAGTTATAGTGTTTGACAGATTGATTAAGTTGTGCTTATTGATTAACCCGTCAATAATTAAGATTTGTTGCTAGGGGATATGCACCAATTGTCCCGTGTGCTAAGACTGAATGGAGTGCATATTGAGCGTGACGGTACGACTATTGGGTTAAGTAAATTCCCGCTATCGCACTGCGGATAAGGGTTTGATGATAGTGGGGGCGGTGGGACTTGAACCCACACGACCGGTGAAGGTCAACGGATTTTCATCCTCTCGCAGCTTTCGCTACAGCATCAGGTAGGTTGATCCCCGCCTAATTGCCTTGAGAATTGGACTCTCTCTTTACCCTCGGCTTAACGTTAGGGTAGCTCCCGTCGAGTCTCTGCACCTTCCGATCAAGAAGTTCCAGAAATTAGGTATTTCCTTCACCCCTTCAAGGGCTTGGCTCAGGATTGCCTTGTCTGCGAACAGATTTAGGTTTCCCTGAGTTTGAGAGCAGTCACTTGAGGGATTTCTCACCCCAAGGCTCAGTTTTCTAAGTCCGTAGCGTCTACCATTCCGCCACGCCCCCAGGTCGCTTGTTTAAAAGCACGATCTATATTTGAGCATCTTTCTGGAATTTTGGCAACTATTTTCCCAAATTTTTTGGAGATCAGGGAAAACTGGGAGCGATCGCCAGTGGTGGGAGAGCCTCATAGAGCCTATCTGTAATATCATATACCCGGCGTAAACCCGCGCCTACAAATATGTATGACCCGATCGCTGGTCATTGGTGACGTAGCAAAACTGGTCACTGGTCACTTTTCGCGGTTTAATTATAAAGACTGTCGTTGGATTGTCGGATCACCCAACTATGCTGATTACACTGTTACTGTATGTTATTCTCGGTGGCACCTACCTAGTGGTAGCCCCAGGGGCTTTGTATTTTTACCTGAAAACTCGCTGGTATGTAGCTGGTTCCGTAGAGCGGTTACTGATGTACTTTCTGGTTTTCTTTTTATTTCCAGGACTGATTTTGCTGTCACCGTTCCTAAATTTTCGTCCCCAACCCCGACAAATTGAAAGCTGATGCGACGAATTGATGTAATTGGGATTGGGATTGGCATTTTTGTAGCCGGAGGTCTGTTGTACTGGGTTTTTCAGTTATCAGGCTTTGATAGTAGCAAAGCGGGAATTTGGAGTCAGGCGATCTTGGTGGGAGGGTTAGTCCTGTGGCTACTCACCTACCTATGGCGCGCCGTCACCCAGACCATGACCTATAATCAACAGCTCAAAGATTACGAGGAAGCGGTGATTGAGAAGCGCATAGCGGAAATGACACCGGAACAACTCCAACAACTTCAGGCTGAAGTTGACCAAGAAAAACAGCAAAAACCTGTCCATCGGGAGTCTGGGTCTGTAGATGAGCAATCAAAAAGCTAACCGGACTATCCCCACATATTCGAGTTTGAAATGATTTCAGTTTCTGAATGTTTCCAAAAGTTGCGCTCTGAGAGTCCAGCTAATGGCGATCGCCGCCAATGTGCGCTGATTCCATTTATCACAGCCGGAGATCCTGATTTAGATACTACCGCTAAAGCCCTCCAGATTTTAGATCAAAATGGAGCAGACCTGATCGAGTTAGGGGTTCCCTACTCTGACCCCTTGGCTGACGGTCCAGTTATCCAAGCTGCTGCTACCCGTTCCTTAAATCGGGGAACTCGGCTAGATGGGGTTTTGGAGATGCTGAAAACTGTTAGCCCTACCATCAAGGCTCCGATTATCTTATTTACTTATTACAATCCCATTCTGTATCGGGGGATTCCTGAGTTTCTCGCACAGATTAAGGATGCTGGGGTAAAGGGGTTAGTAGTTCCAGATTTACCCCTGGAAGAGGCTGAGATTCTCCTATATCCAGCTAAGGAACAGGGGATTGAATTGGTGTTGTTGGTGGCTCCTACCAGTTCCTCCGATCGCATTGAGGCGATCGCTCGTCAGTCCCAGGGTTTTATTTACCTGGTCAGTGTTACCGGAGTTACTGGAATGCGATCGCAGGTTCAGACCCGGGTTGAGGATTTACTTAAACAAATGCGCTCTCTCACCGATAAGCCTATTGGTGTCGGGTTTGGTATTTCTCAACCAGAACACGCTAAACAAGTCCGGTCTTGGGGTGCTGATGCTGTGATTGTGGGAAGTGCTTTTGTGAATCGACTGGCGGCGGGTTCCCCCGAACAGGGATTAGAGGCGATCGCCAGTTTTTGTCAGACTTTGAGAACCGCTATTGATCACGATTAATCTATAGAAACCTCCCCAATAGTCGAGCCTCACCATATCCCCAAAAGAAAAAGGCTAGAAGTTGTAGTGCTCCCATAAACACTCAGCTTCCAGCCCTTTGAAACCCTCGTAATGTGCCTTTCAGTCACTATAATGCAAGGTTTGTTGTCAAACTGCAAGGGGTCTGTTGCAATTACCCACTTTTTCTCGATCGCTCCAAATTACCGCCAAAGAAAAAGGCCGGAAGTGCAGTGCTCCCATAAACACTTATCTCCCAACCTTTTGAAACCCTCGTAATGTGCCTTTCTGTTATCATCATAGCAAGTTAATCAGAAAAGATCAAGGGGTCTTTTGCAATTACCCACTTTTTCTCAATAACCATAAGTTACCGCCAAAAAAAAAAGAGGCCAGAAGTGCCGTGTTCCCATAAACACTTAGCTTCTCGCCTTTTGAAACCCTCGTAATGTGCCTTTCTGTTATCATCATGGCAAGTTAATCAGAAAAGATCAAGGGGTCTTTTGCAATTACCCACTTTTTCCATAAAAATGACCCATTCAGGGGATAGCAAACCTTAAAAGGAACTTGAATCATTGGCTATGTTAACATCATCTTCTCGATTCCAATTTACCGAAGACCTCAATATCTGTCGTATCTTAAATGGAATGTGGCAGGTTTCTGGGTATCATGGACGCATTGATCCCCGGGTGGCGATCGAAACCATGTTTCAATACCATGATGCTGGTTACACTACTTGGGATCTGGCGGATCATTATGGACCTGCTGAAGATTTCATCGGGGAATTTAGACGACAAATGGCTAATTCTCGCGGTCAGGAAGCCTTAGCAACTATTCAGGCGTTTACTAAGTGGGTTCCTAGACCTCAAAAAATGACTCGGAATATTGTTGAGAAAAATATTGATATTTCTCTCAAGAGAATGAATGTGGATTGTCTGGATTTGCTTCAATTTCACTGGTGGGATTATCGCGATGATAACTATTTGGAAGCATTGCAACAGATGACTATTCTACAATCCGAGGGAAAAATTAAGCATTTGGCTTTGACTAATTTTGATACTGAACATTTGCGGGTCATTGTGGAAAATGGGATTAAAATAGTCTCTAATCAGGTGCAGTTTTCCCTAGTCGATCGCCGTCCTTTGCTGGCTATGGTAGACTTCTGTCAAACCCATGATATTAAATTACTTCCCTATGGAGTTCTCTGTGGTGGGTTCTTATCGGAACAGTATTTAGGGAAGCCTGAACCTATGGCTATGATGTTAAAAACTGTTAGCCTCAAAAAATATAAAAATATGATTGATGCTTGGGGAGGCTGGAAGTTATTTCAAGAGTTGCTGACTGTGTTAAAATCCATTGGCGATCGCCATGGGGTCACTATTTCTAATGTCGCGGTTCGCTATATCCTCGAACAGCCTACGGTGGCGGGAGCCATGGTGGGAGCGCGGTTGAGCATTTCTCAACATATTGATGAGAACGCTAAAGTCTTCGATTTCAGCCTAGATGAAAGCGATCGCCAACAAATTCATCAAGTCACTAATCGAGGACAAAACCTATTTGAGATTATTGGCGACTGCGGTGATGAGTACCGTTAAACTAGCTCAGTATATTGTTACCTTGTTGTAGTTTTTTGACCGCGACAGTCAGACGTTTTAAATAAGGTTTAACAATCTCTCTATTCTGGTTTTGCAGTTCCCTCACCTGTTGGTAAATAATCCCTAGTTGTTGTTCTACTTTAATCAAGTTTCCGTGAGATAAAGGGGGTTGGGATAAATGCTCCGAAACGGTAGCAGGTGGATGTTGTTTCATATCATTGATGGTATTTTCCATCAACCGAAACCGAACATTCATCACTTCCCAATCCTCATGACGCAAAGCGTTTTGTTCCAAACGCTGAGTTACCCTTTGTAATTCCGTCAGCACATCTGTAATTTGATCTAGGTCACTATTTTCCTCTGTCGGTCCTGGTAACATCTGAACCTGATCATAAAGGGATTTTACCACCCCACGAACATCAGCGATCGCTGCATCCGTACTCTGTTTAACTTGTTGCTCAAAGCGTTGGCGGTTGACTATATTCAGCGCTACAGCCACAGTTAAAGGAGCCGCCGCCAGTAACAGGGGGCGAAATATAATCGCTGCTACCAGCGAACCCACCCCAGAGGCGACCACAGATACATATTCGGCAATTTTGAGCCAATCTCGCTGATTTTCAGAGGTTGGGGGCGAGGGTTCTGTCGTTTGCATGGCTGTCGCTATTTTGGAGAAAACTGTTATAGAGTCATGCTAACGCAAACTGTCAGCAACGTAGGCAATATTTTTGAGATTATATCTTTTCCGTCTCCAGATTTTCCAGTTTTTGGGCAATTATACCCTTGGGAATATCCCCCCTAGTGGTTTAGAATATACAGTCAACAACGGGAAGATTACCTGTTATTGCTCAACTAGCCTTGAATGGGAGTTATGAAGTTAAAAGTTATCGAAAATTTTGATGGCTCTTTTACCCTAGAACCATCAGCCAAATCCATACTGTTTACTCTCCTAACCAGTGATACATTTATCAATCAGATGAGACAGGAAACTCAAGGAGATGGGGTAGAATTTACTGAGTTGCTCTTTCAACCTGTCCCCTACAGCATTAATACCCCCAAAGGAATGCCACCGGAACTAGAAGAATATTATCACTCCGATGATTATATCATTGTGAATGTTCCGCCTAATTATATGTTCCAGGCGAAGATTTTTAAACCTAGTCGCCTCTGTGCTATCTATCGTCGAGTTTAATGGCTTAAATGTCTCTGTTTATAGCCCTAGCCCGGTGGCTGGTGGTATTGTTGTTTCTTGCACAAAATTAATCAATTATGACTTCCTCAACTGAGATAATTCCCCTTAGTGGTCTGGAATTTATTGCCTATCTGGATGATTCCGGAAAATTACCAGAATCCTTATCCGGAAAAATCGGGGTTTATGCCATTTTTAATCAATCACAGGTTTTACAATATGTAGGCTATTCTCGTGATGTTTTCCAAAGCATAAAACAGCATTTAGTGCGTCAACCAGAAGGGTGCTATTGGCTGAAAGTACAAACTATTAATCGCCCTAGTAAGACCCTTTTAGAGGCAATTCGCGATGGTTGGATAGCTGAAAATGGTTCGGTTCCTCCTGGTAATGCTGAATATAGCGATCGCTGGAATCAACCTATTGATGTCAAGCCACAAATGACCTCGGACGAAGTGGCTAAGTTTGATAGTCTTGATGAAATTGGCAAGGATAAACTGCTTAAAACGGTCGCCAAAAGAGTAGAGGTAAATATTTTATCTGCCTTGGAAAAACGAGGATTACAGGAGGAAATCCGCTTTAACCCTAAACTCAAAACTCAGGGAATCCTGGATTTAAAGTGATGGTTTACTCCTATTGATTAATTAACAATATCCCCACTTTTTTCATATTCAATTAATCTCAATCTGTATAAACACGGATGATGAATAATTAAGCTACTAGCCACTGCTTAGGAAGGGGAAAACCTACCATTTTAAGGGGTTGACTGAATCTCCTATTTATCCTAGAATAATGTGTCAGGGTCTTGGCTGACTACAGTGGCTGGATTCAGGCTTCCCCAATGGTGGGAGTCGGTGTTGGTGTGGCTAGTAATTGTCAGACCAAAAAAATTAAAATCTTTTCGGGAATAGCTAAAAATGATGCTGTAGTTAGCGGGGACGATTTTAAGATATTAAAGGATGGTACAGATCATGTCTGTGAATATTCCGCAATGCCAGAATTTGGATCAGCAAGTCAATAGTGTAATTAAGCTATTATTGCAGGAATCATCTTTGCGATCGCAGGATTTATCAGCAGTCCGAACGTCATTAGAAAAGGCAATTTCTCCAAGATTTGAGATTGTATTTGCTGGCGCTTTTAGTGCGGGAAAATCGATGCTAATTAACGCTCTCTTAGGGCGAGAATTGCTGTATAGCGCTCAGGGACACGCCACGGGTACTATTTGCTATATTGAATATGCTGCTACTCCATCAGATGAAAAGGTGGTGCTGACCTTTTTAAGTGAAGTAGAAATTCGGGAGCAAGTCCACGAACTTTGTCAAACATTGGGGTTATCGACTCCGGGGAATCTTCATGAAATAGAGGAAGCGAAACGACTCCAGGAAGCGGCGAAAACACTCTATGAACAAGAGGGGGGGGAAAGTCGGAATCAGCGCGCCAAACGAGCTAAAGCCTTGGAACAATTGTTAGCTGGTTTTGTAGCGAATCGGGATAAAATCAACGCCAATAATAACACGATTTTATCTATGGGAGAACTCGCTGATAATGGTGTTGATTCAGCCTCCTTATATGCTCGTCGTAGTCAAAATAGTGCAGTTATTAAAAAGATAGAATATTACTGCCATCATCCCCTCTTAGAAGATGGTAATGTAATTATTGATACGCCGGGAATTGATGCACCTGTCCAACGAGATACACAGATTGCTTATGATAAAATTGAGCATTCTGATACCTCGGCGGTGGTCTGTGTATTTAAAACAGCAGCTAATGGGGAACTGACCTCAGAAGAGACTCAGTTACTAGAACGCATTCAGAATAATTCTGGGATTCGCGATCGCGTTTTTTATGTATTCAATTATATTGATGCGACTTGGTATGATGACCAGCTTAAAAACTGTTTAAACCGTCATTTACATACTCAATTCAGCAGTAGCGATCGCGTTTATAAAACCAGTGGATTATTAGGGTTTTATGGGGAGTTAATCCGTCAAACTCATGGTAGCGATCGCTGGGGTTTAGATTCAATTTTTGCCAAGGGTAATCTCTCTCATCAAGAGGCGGAAGAGACCCCTAAATTCATAGTAGAATTTAATAACTACTTTTTCACTTCTGGTCAACTTTCCCGGAGTAGCTTTCCCATTACTCCAGCCATAGGTTATGCGGAAACCCATCAAGAAAAGTATCTACAAATTCTGAATGCTCACGGCTACAATTTGATGGAGCAATTAGTTCTTGATAGTGGGATTGATCAGTTTCGTGATGATATCACCCGCTATCTCACCGAAGACCGCCGACCCCAGCTTTTTCAAGCCTTAGCAGAAGACCTCCGACCTGTCTGCATTTCGTTAAGGTCTTATTATCTGCAAAACTGGTGGGATTTAGAAAATCAACCTAAAGAAATCGATGCAATTAAGGATTTACAATTACGACAACTTAGCCAAGACTTAAAAACCATAGGTGACGAATTTGAGCAGTATATTAAGGCTCATCTTAATCAAACTGTAGCTAGTAACGAGAATGCTATTTATGATCGAGATTTTCGGAACTTACAAAGAAAGATGATTGAGCGTTTAGATACACTGATTCAAAAATTCTCGGTAGGTGAAGCCTACAAAAGCGCTCAAAGTAACCACCCCAATAGTGCTGTAGTTCCTCTGTTAGCCATATTAGCGGAGGCTTTTTATAGCTTATCGGATGATTTAAAAGTCACCCTAGTAGAGTGCTGTGAGACCTTGGTGGCTAACTTTTTCCAACAGTTAACTGAACAAGTCCATCAAGCTGACTTTTACCATCGCCTATATCGTCTGTTGGGTAATGATGGCGGTATTGATGCTACCTTAAATCAACTTCAGCGTAAAGTTCATGATGCTGTAATTAGTGCGGCTAACACCGAATGCGGTGCTTATGTGCGAGAAACTCCAGAGTTTTATGCAGAGGGAACAGTCCCCCATTTCCAACTACGTCAAACGTTACGGGAAGCCTGTAATAGTGCTGATTATCAAGGGATGGTTGAAGCGGAACCCGCTATTCGTCAACTGCTGAAAATTGACTTTGAGAAAAAGGTTAAAAGAACAGTTCTCCGCTATTTTCGGACTGTGATTAATCTGACTATCAATGATAACTTGCAGGTGGGCGCTAAACATCAATCTCAGACGATTTTTTCTCAATACGAGACAGCACGAGCTAATCTAGCTAAAACCTTGGAACAGGAAGCGGAAGAAAAGCTGGAGCATAATCATCAATTACAAGAAAAAATTAAGCAGACAATTGATGCTTATAATAACTCAGTAATAGCGATTAATGATTGTTTGGTGGCTATGGGTTTAGGACGGGGTAAATTACCTGCTATTAAGGATACAGACCTTGATCCGGTTTTCAATTACCAACAACCAGCTTTTACAGAACCATCATATAATATTGAGGATGAGCAGGAGACTTCCCCAGAAATCTTTGATGCTGAGTTTACACCAACAGAGAAAAATCCGGTGATGAGCGAGTAAAAGTTTTGTAGGGGTTGGTTATGCTGGTATCTGGCTGAAGCTAACCCCCCCGTTGATTGTTGGCTATAGGAACCCCAAACCAGGAAATAAACATGAGTAAAACACCCCGCATTCCTTTCCCTCCGGCTGTTCGTAAATATGTTTATGAACGAGATAATTTTACTTGTCAAAGTTGCGGAAAAACTAATAAAGAGGCGCGGCTAACTATTGACCATATTATTGCATTGGCTAGGGGGGGAAGTAATGACCTGAGTAATTTACAGACCCTCTGCTGGGAGTGTAATCGGAAAAAACTCCATTATCACGATCGCCGTTTTCGTCGTCATTTCACTTAACGGAGGTTGGTCATGATGAAGGTTTGCTAAAATGACGGTTTAAGTAGATATAATCATCCCTTTTGTGAATTAATGACAAACCTGTGGCTAAAAAAATTGTCGTCGTCTCAGAAGGTTTTGTGGGTAGGTATAGGTTGTCAACGTCACACTCCCAAACCCGTGATAGAAACCGCTATTAAACAGGTATTTCAGGAACATCAATTAGCGGAAGATGCTATCATTGGGATTGCTACCATAGACGGAAAGGCTGATGAACCAGGGTTAGTAGAATTATGTAGCGATCGCCACTGGATTTTACAGACATTTTCACCCCAACAATTGCAGGGTGTCAAGGTTCCCAATCCTTCCATGGTAGTACAGCAAAAAACCGCCACCCCCAGCGTCGCGGAAGCCGCAGCATTACAGGCGGCGGGAGTTTCAACCTTACTGATTCCTAAATGTATCTATAGAGTGGAAAATCTCACGCCAGAAGGGGCAAAAATCAGCCAAGCGGTGACTATAGCGATCGCCAAAAGTACATTTATTGATAGTCGTGAAAAGATAGGGAATAGGACTGACTAGCTAATCCCATTCCCCATGAGGGTAAATTTTAACTGACGGGTAATAGTCCCCGTTCAGCCAACCATTGTTTATTGTAGAGTTTAGATTGATAACGTCCGCCGCCATCACATAAGACAGTAACAATGGTATGTCCGGGTCCCATTTGTTTAGCTAATGCGATCGCCCCCCCGACATTAATACCAACAGACCCCCCCATAAATAACCCATCTTTTTCTAAAAGCTGATAAACCACGCGCACCGCCTCTTGGTCATCAACTTGTATAGCATCATCAATAGGAACATCCTGCATATTAGCAGTAATCCTACTATTACCAATTCCCTCAGTAATTGAGTTTCCCTGGGGTTGAATTTCACCAGTTTTCACATAACTGTATAAACCACTACCCATTGGGTCAGCCACCACAGTTTTAATATTCGGGTTTTTTTCCTTCAAAAACAGAGACACCCCCGCAAAGGTTCCCCCCGTACCTGTAGCCGCCACCCAAGCATCAATTTTGCCATCAGTTTGAGACCAAATTTCTGGTCCAGTGGTTTGATAATGTGCTTCTCGGTTAGCTAAATTATCAAACTGATTCGCCCAAATGGCATTATCCATTTCCGCCGCCAAACGTCCCGATAATTTCACATAATTGTTAGGGTCTTTATAGGGAACAGCGGGAACTGCGCGCACTTCAGCGCCCAAAGTTCTCAAGGCTTCCATTTTTTCTACAGATTGAGTTTCAGGTATCACAATCACGCATTTATAGCCCTTAGCATTACAAATATGGGCTAGACCAATACCTGTATTTCCGGCCGTACCTTCTACCACTGTGCCGCCGGGTTTTAGCAAACCTTTTTTTTCGGCATCTTCGATAATATATAAAGCCGCCCTATCTTTAACAGAACCGCCAGGATTTAAAAATTCTGCTTTTCCTAAAATTTCACAACCCGTCTCATCACTAAAACTATTTAATCTGATTAAGGGAGTGTTTCCTACAGCTTCTACAAAGCCACGTTTGATATCCATCGCAAATTTTTTAAATGTTGGTCTTGTGATAATTCGGGGATGAGAGATTATCAAGATTATGGCAATTATAAATCCATCCACTCATCCCCTACTTTTCAAAGGTTAAATATCCTACTTATTAGGTTGAGGAGTCATGCGTAAATAGGGCTTAATTTCCTTGTAACCTTTAGGAAATTTCTGTTTGAGTTCTTCCGGATCTTTGAGGGAGGGAACAATTACACAATCTTCCCCATCTTGCCAATCAGCAGGGGTAGCCACACTGTAGTTGTCGGTGAGTTGTAAGGAGTCAATCACCCGCAAAATTTCGCTAAAATTACGTCCGGTGCTAGGGGGATAAGTTAGGGTCAGGCGTAACTTTTTGTTAGAGTCAATGACGAAAACAGTACGGACGGTTAAAGATGCGTTAGCGTTGGGGTGAATCATATCGTAAAGATCCGATACTTGGCGATCGCTATCAGCTAAAATCGGGTAGTTAATATTAGTTTGCTGAGTCTCGTTGATATCACCAATCCAACCTTTATGGGAGTCCGCATCATCCACACTGAGGGCGATTACTTTAACATTGCGTTTATCAAACTCTGGTTTGAGTTTAGCAACAGTGCCTAATTCAGTAGTACAAACAGGGGTATAGTCCGCTGGATGGGAGAACAGGACAACCCAGCTATCCCCCGCCCAATCATAGAAGTTAATCTCTCCTTCTGAAGAGGATTGGGTAAAGTTAGGGACGGTATCACCTAATCGCAAAGTCATGGTTTTATTTCCTCCAAATTATGATAGGAACAACGTATTTTTTGATTATACTCCGGTTTGGCGATCGCATAACATTTACAGCATTTCTACCTACCGGAGCATCCGCAAATTATGCCCAAGGGGGGATATGATAACTACACTGTCACCGCTAGGGCTTTGTGGGCAAAGATTTTTTGAATTGCCTCTTCCACCACGCGGTCAGGAGTGGATGCACCAGAGGTAACACCGACAATAATTTCTCCTTCTGGTAGCCATTGTGCAGAAATTTCCAGGTCTTTATTAAGGGGTTTATGTTCAATTTTATTCCCCTCAAGAATGCGATCGCTACTATCGATATGATAAGAAGGGATACCCCGTTCAATCGCCATCTCTTGCAGGTGAGTAGTATTAGAAGAGTTAAAACCGCCAATCACTACCATTAAATCCAGCTTTTCTTCTAATAACCCAATCATCGCATCCTGACGTTCCTGGGTAGCATCACAGATAGTATTGAAACTTTGGAAATGTTCATTGAGATTTGCCGGGCCGTATTTTTGCATCATCGTCCGTTCAAACAGCTTCCCAATTTGTTCAGTTTCGCTTTTTAACATAGTAGTTTGGTTAGCGATACCGACAGATTCCAAATCCCGATCTGGGTCAAAATTAGCCGAATAAGCATTAGCAAACTTAGCCAAAAACTCCTCACGGTTCCCACCAGTAAGGATATAATCAGCCACATATTCTGCTTCGGCTAAGTTCAACAGCACCAAATACTTATCAGCGAAGGAACTCGTAGCCACAGTTTCTTCATGCTTATATTTACCATGAATAATTGAGGTGTACTGTTTTTTCTTATGTTTTTCTACCGTATTCCAAACCTTAGAAACCCAAGGACAGGTAGTATCAATAATTTTACACCCCTTATCATTCAGGATTTGCATTTCCTGAACACTAGCGCCAAAAGCAGGAAGGATGACCACATCACCACTACCCACCACCGAAAAATCTTTGTCCGAGTCATTGACCGGGATAAACTCAACATTCATATCCCGCAAATGTTGATTAACTGAGGGATTATGGATAATTTCATTAGTGATCCATATTCTTTCAGTCGGGAAGTGTTGGCGAGTCTCGTAAGCCATAGCCACAGCCCTTTCAACCCCCCAGCA
>NZ_PKGG01000552.1:0-463 GCF_046480465.1 Arthrospira sp. PCC 8006 | reverse complement strand
ACATCAATAATGCTGTTTTACTCACTCAGCCAAATGTGCATTGCGGATCGGATATTGCTCGATACGGAAAGAGCGGGCAGCTGCGATGGGTTAAATCAATTACTGGAACCTCATCAGCACAAATCCGCGATATCGTGATGGACAATGACGAAAACATGTACAKTACAGGCGGGTTTACAGCTTCAATGAGTTTTCCGCAAGATAATAATCCACAAACCTTTACCGGATTTTCTCCCAACAACAGCAACGGATTTGTGGCCAAGTTAGATACAGCGGGTAACCTTATTTGGATACGATTCTTTATGGGAAACTCTGTTGATACGGGAGTGAAAGTTCGCATTAATAATCAAAATCAAGTCATCGTACTCGGGCACGTTAGCCAAACGGTGGTGTTTGATTCATTGGTTCCAAATTCTACTGTAGTAAGCGCCGGATCGGCAGATATTTTTATCGCAGCCTACTC
>NZ_PKGG01000674.1:0-235 GCF_046480465.1 Arthrospira sp. PCC 8006 | reverse complement strand
GACAGCGCCTCGACCGATCCGCCGCCCGCATTGGCCTCGACCGCGCCCGATCGGCGCATGTCCATCAGCATCCGCTTTTCATCGGCGCCCATGACCAGCGCTCGCACGTCCGCGAAATCCTCGCTCAGCCGATTCTTGGTGTAGGGCACGCTGGCTTGTGGCCGGCCGCCCTTCGTGCCCGGCGCATGGCCGCGCGTGCGGAAGATCGGTGCATCGTCGAGCAGCGTCACGCCCA
>NZ_PKGG01000606.1:0-361 GCF_046480465.1 Arthrospira sp. PCC 8006 | reverse complement strand
TGGTGCTCGTACTGGTCCCGGATCGGGGCCTTGAAGGCCTCCTCGTCCTCGGGCGACCAGTCCTCGCCCCGTGCCTCCAGGCCGTCGCGGCGCACGGTGGCGAGCACGGTGGCGGCCTGCTCACCCCCCATGACGCTGAGGAGGATTTGCAGTTAAATCGCATTCAAACCGTTGATGCTTTGCGATAACTTCTGAAACAAGGTTGGATTGTTCAGAGCGTTCAAGCCTACTATGCCAACAGATCAAATGAAAATAGGGTTCGGGACTAAAATATCCCTAGCCTGGTAGCTTACAATCTAACATTAATATGACCACTGTGCTNCGTGCTGTTCCTAAAGGATTTGAATGCGATTTAACTGTA
>NZ_PKGG01000328.1:0-3949 GCF_046480465.1 Arthrospira sp. PCC 8006 | reverse complement strand
TTGGTTTATGACCTTGAGTCCCCTGCCTTGCTTAGATTTCTCCAAGCGTCGGGACATATAAACAGTTATGGGATGGTCAGGGGTGCGAATCCCTTATATTCCACCAAGGGGTGCAAGTCCCACTAGGAGGTTATTTCAGGCATTGCAGCCTTATTTGACTCCTAAACGTCTCGCACTTCTCGCTTATTATACCATATTGCCCTAAAATATTAACCTAATTTGAGATTAAATCATGCTCTCTACTGAAATGGGTCACGACTCCACTCAGCAAATTGTTTTGTGACCTTGAGCTCCCTGCCTTGCTTGGAAGGTCATGTCCAAGCGTTGGGACATATAAACAGTTATGAGGATGGCCATCAGCTCGCTTCTTATATCCAACCAAGGGGTTGGAGTCCCCACTAGGCAGTTATTTCGGGCATTGCAGCCCTATTTGATGCCTAAACGTCTCGCACTGAGATCATGATCACAATTAGCCTTTCACCTGCTACTACTTTGATGGCTGGCTAATTGGAACTGCGAGGGTAAAGCTGCATCAACTTCTGCACCTGTTCAGCATGGTAGGAACTACGAGTCAGGGGAGAAGCGACAATTTGTAAGAACCCTAGAGACTCCCCGTAGGCTTTCCAAGTCGCAAATTGTTCCGGGGGAATAAAATCAGCTACAGCCAGATGCTTAGAACTCGGTTGCAGGTATTGTCCTAGGGTCAGGATATCGCAGTCAACCTCTCGCAGATCTACCATGGCTTGGCGGATTTCTGCATCGGTTTCACCTAATCCTACCATTAACCCAGATTTGGTATATAACCACGGGGCGATTTGTCGCGATCGCCTTAATAATTCTAAACTACGGTGATAGTCACCCTGGGGACGAACCCGCCGATATAATCGTTGGACAGTTTCAGTATTATGGTTGAGGACTTCTGGTTTAGCCTGTAGAATGGTCTCTAGGGCTTCCCAATTGCCACACAGGTCTGGGATTAATACCTCTATGGTAGTTTTGGGAGATAGCGATCGTACCGATTCAATACAGCGGACAAATTGAGATGCTCCCCCATCAGGTAAATCATCCCGGTTCACCGACGTAATCACCAGATGATTTAACTGCATCCGTCGCACCGCCTCAGCCAATCTTTCCGGTTCTGTCCGATCAAGAGCCTGTGGTTTTTTCTCAAAGTCAATATCACAATAGGGACAGGCGCGGGTACAAGCCGGACCCATAATCAAAAATGTAGCCGTCCCCGCGTTGAAGCATTCCCCAATATTCGGACAGGAAGCCTCTTCACAGACAGTATTTAATCCCAGATCCCGCAGGATCCCTTTAACGTTCCCAACGCGCTCGAACTGGGGCGCTTTAACTCTCAACCAATCGGGTTTAGATACCATAGTAGCTCATGATATGTTTAGCTTGATTTTAGCCAATTAGTTCAATTAGTGGTCGAGATAGACCTCACGGTCTACCCCTCCCATTCAGAACCGTGCATGAAAGTTTTCCCTTCAGACGGCTCCTAGTTTGATTGCTTCTTTTGTTAAGAACACAGCTTTGCGTCATCTAATGCCGTCTTATTGTCGCGGGTGTGGCGGTGTAGCAGTTGAAGATTTTTGTATTCATCCTTTCCACCGTGGCTTCTAGGTACAATGTGGTCTACTTCAACTAAGTCTGATGGGGTAAAGTATTGCCCGCACCAGGTACATCTACCTTTTTGCTTTTTGAGTAGTTTTGCTACCCTATTTGGCGTGCCGATTGCTTGTCCTTTCCTGGTTGCCCAGTAGGTCCAATTTCCGTCGTATGGTGTTGCGTCAGGGCGTATTAGGGTATGTCTAACAATTGGAGTCCAATTGTGATTGAACAGATGTAACCCATCTTTGGTTTGGAACAGCCAATTTTCGTGTCTTTCTTTCCCATTGCTAAGTTTAATTGTTCCRTGWCTGAAATAGTTTCTTAGCTTTTCATGTAGGTTTGCCCTTCCGCATCTTCAAACTGTCCATGCTCTTAACATTTCCCAGACTATATGGTCTAGTTTATTGAAGGCTTCTGTTGAAACTACCCCTGAATAGTAGTTTGACCAACCTCGTATTATTGGGTTTAGTCTGCTTATCAGGGCTGATTGAGGTGCTGTTTTATGCTTCCTGATTACACCTTTAATCACTTCTGTGTGAGCTTTAACTGCCTTATTGCTGGGTTTAATGTGGGTTTTGTGTCCGATTAATCGGCTCGCCGCTCCACCTGTTTTCCCGGATTGATATTTTCCTATAGGGTATTGCCTGATGTTGAATCCTAGAAAATCAAACCCTGGTTCCTCTGTTTTACCTTCGTACTCAATGGGATTGAGTGTATGGCATATTCGAGTCTTTTCGGGTTTAATTTTTAGTCCTACAGGTTTTAACCATTCGGAAATAGCAGTTTTGCACTGTTCAATGATTTCTAGGTCTTTGGATATGACCACAAAATCATCGGCATATCTTATTAGGTTGACCTGGGTGGTCGTCCCTTTATTAGGATACATTTCTTTTACTATTCTTTCCATTCCATCCAGGGCGATGTTGGCCAATAGTGGACTTATCGCTCCTCCTTGAGGTGTCCCTGTTTCTGTATCCTCGAATACACCGTTATCTAGCACACCCGCTTTGAGCCATTGTTTCAAGTCTCTTTTCAGGCTGCTTGGACAATGAATTTTGGAAAGTAGATAATCATGGTTCACGGTAAGAGCATTTCGCTATATGTTAGGGGTCGAGAATGGAGTCACCACCATCCCCTCCCATTCAGAACCATACGTGAAAGTTTCCCTTCATACGGCTCCTGGTGTGGATACCCTGTTTTGTCCAAGGAGCAGAATCAACAGACCTGCTTTTTACTTCGATGTTCAGAGCTATATGCAGCACGTAGTCTTTAAACTCGTCCTCGCCATTATACTCTTACTGACCGCAGTATCTATATCCACACCGTGACAATTGGGCATATCCCAACCATGACAATTGGGCTTTAGCTTCTGGTCACATCCTTCACCCTCTAAGCATGCGCTTACACTTTCACTACTGACTCTCTCGACCAGATTGTCGGAGCCTAGAAGGGGTTAAAACGTTCCGTTTGTATGGGCATTCCATCTTTAGATTTGTCCTCTCCACCGGGGTACTTCTAAAGGTCTGTGTGGGTAGAATGCAGAATCCCCCACTTTTCCCCTTGCCCTTTTGGGCGCAGCGTGTCAACCTATTTCGCTGCTCGTGCTTTACGATGGTTCAAGTCGGACATTCGGTCTTCCTAATCATAGATGGTTGGCAGTGGTCGCGTCTTGGTGGTAGGTTCTACCTCACGCCTTCCGTTCCCCGCTTCWATCCTGGAGTTATGATTTCCAAAACTGGGGGTGGCTATCGCCGTTACTCTCTACTCCCTGATTTCTCAGTTCGTTTATGACCTTGAGTTCCCTGCCTTGCTTAGTTACCTAAGCGTCGGGACATATAATCAGTTATGAGGATGCTCAGGAGAGGTCTCCTTATATCCAGATTCGGAGCTGGAATCCTCACCGGGTAGTTATTTCGGGCATTTAAGCCCTATTTAATACCCGAACGTCTCGCACCATACGCTTACACTTTTCACGCTCTGCTTGCGAGTAATATTGCTCACTTGTTTATTAGCAGAGCCTAAGAGGGGTTTAAACGTTCCGTTTATATGGGCATTCCATCTTTAGATTTGTCCTATCCACCGGGGTATTTTCAAGGTCTGTGTAGGTAGTGTAAGTAAACTCCTACTTTTCCCCTTGCTCTTTTGAGCGCAGCGTTTCAACCTGTTTCGCTACTATAAATTGATGAGTGCGAGACGTTTAGGAGTCAAATAAGGCTGCAATGCCTGAAATAACCTCCTAGTGGGACTTKCACCCCTTGGTGGAATATAAGGGACTCGTACCCTGACCATCCCATAACTGTTCATATGTCCCAAAGAGAAAGCAAGGCAGGGA
>NZ_PKGG01000655.1:0-282 GCF_046480465.1 Arthrospira sp. PCC 8006 | reverse complement strand
ACGACCTCGACCACGGTCACGGGTGTGGAGATGTTCAGCAAGCTGCTCGATGAGGGCATGGCTGGCGACAACGTGGGCATCTTGTTGCGTGGGACCAAGCGTGAGGAGATCGAGCGCGGTCAGGTCCTGGCGGCGCCGGGGTCGATCACGCCGCACACGGGGTTCGAGGCGCAGGTCTACATCCTGTCCAAGGAGGAGGGCGGTCGTCACACGCCGTTCTTCAACAACTACCGGCCGCAGTTCTACTTCCGGACCACGGATGTGACCGGTTCGGTCACCCTG
>NZ_PKGG01000162.1:0-12325 GCF_046480465.1 Arthrospira sp. PCC 8006 | reverse complement strand
TATGTTTCATCAAAAATTCTCCGAGAAACCCCCATCCTCGCGTAGCAGGTGGGGGAGGGATAGGAGCGGTGGTTGAGTGGGGTTCAATGCCCCCGAAACCACCAAGTTTGTACTACGCGCAATCAAAGAGACCTTAGAAGCGGTGAATTGACCCAACCGCTTCCAGTTGATATCGCTGACAGAAACCTGTCTGTGAGTGTCACCACTCACCCAGCCGACGACAACCCGACCTGCCATTTCAGCACGCACAATGTCACCCTTCCTGACCCCATGCCGTGTGGTGGTACCGCCAGATTTACGACGCACCCCGCCTTTAGCCGGAACCATCAAGTGCAGTTGTCTACGAGAAATGGGAGGTCTGCGAATCACGTTAAAGATGGATGGTGTTAACTGAACCAAACCCTTCCAGGTATGACCGTGAGTGTTGGCAGTGTGGAACGGTTCATATTTGACAAACTCAGAACAGGCCAGAGTCAGTCCATCCACGGCATGAGTTTCAGGAGTTTGAGCCGACTTGTCTTTTGACTTGACTAACCTTAACTCAGTCCTGAGATTAGCCGTTTCATACCCAAATTGAGTCTTAACCTGGGCTAGTTTTGATAACCAGCCCAGCATCACTTTTTGCCCCACCATTACAGGCGAGAAGGATTTGGACCCTTTTGCCTTTACATACTCATAGACGATATTACTGACGGGGAATAGGCGGCATAGTTCAGTCACTACCCTCAATTCAAGTTGTCGGTTGGCTCGAATACTGGGAGGTAATTTGTTTTGTCTGCGGTTGTTAAAGCGCTTCTGCCGATGGGCACGCTGGGAATAGGCCCAATTGCGGTTAATCCGTCTCCCACGCCTTCCACGCCGCATCATGCGACGTTGTTTCATCCGGTCTTTGACGGCTGGGAATGGGAGAACCAAGTGAGCCAGAAATAGGGTTGCCTTGGGTGATTGTACCCCAACGCCGCTATACAGTTTCCCCGGGTCAACTCCAACCGCAATCGTTTGAGTCTCTTCCCCAGACGGTTGCTGAGTTAGTTGAACGTAGAACACGCCCAGGTCTGACCATTTCCCCAAGGCCACCCCATCTCGAATCCAGCGCCTTGCTCGACTGGGCTTGGTTGGCATTAATGGTTTCCCACTGGGGGATAAAACCGGAACTCGTAGCATGGTGATAAACCTCTTGCGAGTTTGAGTCTCTTCGCCCACCGAATCAAACATGGCTTGGCTTTCCCAACGCCCCTAACCAGGAGGCTTGCAGATAATCCGATCTAGAGAAACAACCGGAAGTGCGTGGCATGATTCGGCTCAATGGGCTATTCAAGGTTTCAGCAGGGCCCGTTCCCCACTCTCCCACCTCGCATTAGCAGGTGGGAGTTCTTGAACAATTATCCCTTACCTATCAAACTTGCATCCTGACACTATGCACATTTTGGCTGTTTTGTCAACTCCCCCCCCCTAGAGTTCAAAAAAATATTCGTGGATCGCCAGCAAATTTCACTCAGGCGATCGCCCTCTACTTCCCCCTATTCAATACGGCAATATAGCTGTTTGAGGTTATTTCTCGGTAGCCACAGATACCCAATAACTGCTTATACCCACACGAAGATTAACTATAACCTATAGACTCTATTCTATCATCCTTTTTGAGGGCTGTCAAGTGGCGTATTTTCGTGGTTTTTTTGTGCGAAAATGATAATCATTTTCACCCAAAATTTTTTGACTGTTTTTTTATTTGTATCAAACATATCGCTAATAATAACTAATACTTATATAAAACCCCCTTGGGGTAGCTTATGGTCAAAGCCGCCATTTTCCGATCACGATAGCATCAAGTCAAATGCTATCCTTTGAGAGGCGATCGCAATTAAACCGGACAGTTTTTCAATCCATAGAAGATACCGATGTAGCTTTTAATATCAATAACTGACGACGAATTTTCTGGGTGTAAGCATCAAACTCATCAAGTTCTGAGGGAGTAATTATAATCCCTTTTTGAGACAACCTGTGCAGTCTGTCCTCGCGTATATAGCCGGACAATTTGAAGTCAGGGTGCTTTCCGCAAGCCAACCCAGAAGATACTGGTAAGTGATGTGTATGAGCTTTGGTGGTCATAGTCGAGGGCCTTCGAGTTAATCATCAACACAGTAAGCAGTAAGTCTTTAGGCTTATTCCCAAATCTATTCTTCTTTTATACAAACAAGCCATCATATTTGAGTAGGGTATCTCACCATCTACTGACCCATGCCGGCCAGTCAACAGCAACTCAAATTCCAATTTATTTAACAATCAAGCGTAAATCTATAGCGCGCCGAAGTTGGTGTCGTAACCAGCCACTGGTAAAGGTAGGCAGGAAAATCCATAATTGACAATTGTTCATGAAATCTATCCCCTTTCCTGCTACCCGCTACCTTCTCACCTATAACCTCTTCCTCATTTTGTCATGAATACACGATCGCCCATTGCTATAGATTGAGACTCCCTTGTAGTCGGTGAGTATAGAATACCCACATCCCCATATTCTGATTACATTTGCGATAACCGCAAAATTGTCCGATTATCTATCGCCTCACTGCCACCGAACCCCTCAAAATACTGTCGGACTAGGGGGGGAAACTCAGGAAAATCAAACCTCGCATCACCCCCAGCGATATCCGCCCAAAAATAGCGCAGACTGGGGGCTAACTCCTCAGCTTCTAATTGGGAAAGACCTAGGGGAGGTCCCATTAATAACCGCATCATAAACGGAAAGGAGCGATCGCCCATCCATTCCCTAGAAATACTTGGTAAGTCAGGAAAACCCGGCACGGAGACAATGCGGTGCGACTCAATTTCTAGCCTCTGTTGACCCTGATCATCCCTAGAAAAATTCAGGATACGGTAGGGGTGAGGATAACTAACCAAAGAACCCGTAGTGATATCATAAACTCCCCGCCATTTAGCGATATCCTGTACATGGAGATGACCTGTAAAAACTAACTGAACTCCCCCCCTCTCCAGCACCTCTAACAATTGGGGAGCATTCGACAACATATAACGCCGACCTAGGGGATTAGTAGACTGTCCGGGTAGGTGTTCAATGATATTGTGGTGAATCATCACTAACACCAATTCATCGGTGGATGTAGCCAAAACATCTCTCAGCCAGTCTAGCTGCTTTTCATCCACATATCCGATTTGATTTCCCTGTTCATCAAACCCATTGGAATTGAGACCAATTAACCGCACACCCGACCTTAATTCGCAGGTGTAGTACAGACAACTCCTGTTTTGATAACCGCAGTGGGGATAGTATTTGGGAAACTCCGATAAACCAATTAGGGACCCTTCCCCTACCGCTAAAGGTACATCATGGTTTCCAGGAACTACATAAGCTGGATAGGGTAGGTTTTTTAGGCGATCGCTTAACCAAGCGTGATTATCCCGTTCCCCGTGTTGGGTGAGATCTCCCGGTAGCAGCAGAAAGTCTATATCCAGCCTTTCGAGATGTTCAAAGACCTGTTCTAGGGCTGCAATGCTAACTTCCACTAAATGAAAGCGTTTCGGATGATCCCAAATCGTCTCAGGAAGGGCAATATGTAAGTCGCTGGCGATCGCAAATCGAAAGTTTAGAACCATAATCTAATACTCTATCATGCAGATCTCTCAGTTTTGATCTAAACTAGAAGCAGGGTTATGGCAAATGAACGGATATGGTTGTAAACTTGCGTCGGCCCATCTTAGTTGGTGGCATTGGGTTATCTGTAGTTCTCTGGCTGTGGGATACAGTCGGCGACTCGGCAGTGGAATTCGGAGAAACAGCAGTTTTTGGGGCGATCGCTTTAGGCGGTGGTCTCTGGTGGCTACAGCGAAAATTTCCTCAGTCTGACCAGAGCAGCAAAAATTCCCCCCCTATTAATCGGGAAATTACCGAAGCTGCTATTCAGGAAACCGAAACCTTAATTGATAACTTAGCTACCAAGGCGGAAACTATCCTTTCGGGAAATGACCTCTCACCGACTATCGCTGATTGGCGATCGCAGGTTGCTGACTTACACACAGCTATTGATAGACAAGATTTATACCTGGCTATTACCGGAAAACCACAGGTTGGGAAAACTTCCTTAAAAACCGTTTTAGAAACTACTACCTGGACTCAGAAACAGTTAACTATTACCGAAGTTGACCCCGACTCCTCAGACAATTTGGGAACTTCTGATTTAGTCATGTTTTTAGTAGATGGTGATTTGACTGAACCTGAATATAAAACCCTTAGTGATTTGTGCGATCGCCAACCCACCCTCTTGGTCTGGAATAAACAAGATCAATGTCCTTTAGAGCATCAGGTAGTCGTTTTAGAAAAACTGCGCCAAACTATGGCTAATCAATTGGCGGCGAGTGATGTCATTGGTATTTCCGCTTCTCCTAGTGCCATTAAAGTCCGCCAATATCAGGATGAAAATTCCGTCCAAGAAAGGATGGAAACACCATTACCCCAAATCGAAATACTTACCGAAAATCTCGATCGCCTTTTTACCCATCAAGGCGAGGCTTTGGTTTTCGCCACCACTTACCGACAAGCGATCGCACTTCAGCAAACCGTCAAAACCCATTTAAACACAATTCGCCGCCAGCAAGCCCTCCCCACCATAGAACAATATCAGTGGATCGCTGCGGCTGCCGCTTTTGCTAACCCAGTCCCCGCCTTAGACCTTCTCGCCACCGCTGCCATTACCTCTCAGTTAGTGCTAGACTTAGGGAAAGTCTATGATTGCCAATTTTCCCTCGAACAAGCACAGCAACTCGCTAAAACTCTCGGTTCCCAAATGGTAAAATTAGGCTTGGTCGAGTTATCCACCAAAACCTTAACAACCCTCCTCAAAACTAACACCGTCACCTATGTGGCTGGGGGAGTTATTCAAGGTGTCACGGCGGCTTATCTAACTCGCATTGCTGGCTTGAGTTTAATTGAGTATTTCCAAACCTGCGAAACCGGAAACAACTTTTCCTTAAATATCGAGTCCTTCTCAAATACCCTCAAGTCCGTATTCCAAAATAACCAGCAGTTGTCAACATTACAGAGTTTTGTCCGACAGGCTACTAGCCATATTCTCCCAGCCAGGGAAGTTTCCCCAACTCCCCCTTTACCTGCGAAGTCCTAACAGGGGCGGCGGGTCGATTAAACCAAGTCCCAAAAGGGAAGTTAAGTCTACCCGCCAAAAACCGCCTACATATCGAAGCAATCAGGAGAGCGGAAGGTTAATCAAAACTTCCCTTCCAACCCACCCCCATTGTATCATGATTAACCCTCAACTGTCAACTCTTAACGCCGTCTGTGGTTGGACATAATCAGCGAGTTGAATAGAAACTGGCGAAGAATGCCAGATCTGATCGCAGTATTCTCGGATAGCGCGGTCAGAAGAGAATTTACCACAACGCGCCGTATTGACAATGGACATTTTCAACCAACGATCGCGATCGCACCAAGCCTGAGAAATGGTATCCTGACAGTCAATATAGGACTGGTAGTCAGCAAATAGCATATACTGGTCTTGGTGTAGCAGGGAATCAATCAGAGGCTGAAATAGGGTGCTGTCTTCATCAGCAAAATGACCCGACCCGATTAGATCGATAATCTCCTTGAGTTGAGAATTATCATAGTAATAATCCCAGGGATTATAACCCTCAGCCTTGCGCTGGTAAACCTCATCAGCACTCAAGCCAAACCGAAAGAAATTCTCTTCACCAACCTCTTGGCAGATCTCAATATTAGCACCATCCCAAGTCCCTATGGTCAAAGCGCCATTAAGGGAGAACTTCATGTTACCAGTACCAGAGACTTCCTTGCCAGCAGTAGAAATCTGTTCAGACAGATCAGCCGCCGGATAGAGCATTTGGCTATTAGCAATATTATAGTCTGGAAGAAACACAACTTTCAGGCGATCGCCCACATCTGGATCATGGTTAATCACCTCAGCCACCGAGTGAATCAACTTAATCATTAATTTTGCCATAAAATACCCCGGAGCAGCCTTCCCGGCGAAAATAAACGTGCGAGGGGCAATATTTACAGTCGGGTCTTGCTTAATCCGATGATAAAGAGTAACAATGTGCAGGATATTCAAATGCTGGCGTTTGTATTCATGAATAGGTTTCACCTGAACATCAAACAGAGACTCTGGGTTAACCGTCACCCCCAAACGCTGTTGAATATGACCAGCCAGGGAACGTTTTAGATCTAGTTTAACCTGTCCCCAACGATAGCGAAAATCCCCGTCATGTGCGAAGCCTTCTAACTGGCGCAAATCATCTAAATGGGTAATCCAATGTTCCCCAATTTTTTCAGAAATCAACTTAGTCAGACCCGGGTTATTTTGCACCAACCAACGTCGTGGCGTTACCCCATTAGTTTTATTGCTGAACTTGTGGGGGAACAATTCATAAAAATCTCCCAGAATATCTTTAGTCAACAATTCCGTTTGTAATTCGGTGACACCATTAATCGAATGACTCCCCAAACAAGCCAGGTTAGCCATTCTTACATAACGTTCTCCCGTTTCATCAATTAATGAAAGTCTGGCAATTTTATGACCATCACGACCATTACTATTACGGACTTCTTCTAAAAAGCGGCGGTTAATTTCATAGATAATTTCTAGGTGGCGAGGAAGCAGACGACCCCACCAACTTACCGGCCACTTTTCTAAAGCCTCTGGTAGTAAAGTATGGTTGGTGTAAGAGAAAGTTTTTTGAGTAATTTCCCAAGCATCATGCCACTCGATATCATGTTCATCCATTAACAACCGCATCAATTCTACTATAGCAATAGCCGGGTAAGTATCATTGAGTTGAATGGCAAATTTTTCCGGGAAGTTTTCCAGGTTTCCACCGGATTTTAGATGCCAGCGGATCATATCTTGTAAAGCACAGGACACCAAGAAAAATTGCTGTTCTAAACGCAGTTGTTTACCCGGTATGGGTTCATCATTAGGATAGAGAACTTTGGTGATATTTTCAGATAATACTTTTTGGTCAACTGCGCCGTAATAGTCTCCGAGATTAAATGCTTGGAAATTGAAAGACTCTGGCGCTTCGGCTTTCCACAGGCGCAAGGTATTTACAGTATTGACTTTGTAGCCACTAATAGGAGTGTCGTAGGGGATACCTTTAACTACTTGGTGAGGAACCCAAGTGGCGTGATAGTTGCCTTCTTCGTCCGTGTAGCCTTCCGTATAGCCACCAAATTTGACCTCCACTGCCGCCTCTGGGCGGACTATTTCCCAGGGGTTGCCTTTTTGTAGCCATTTATCAGTAATTTCTACCTGCCAACCATCCTGTATTTCCTGTTTAAACACCCCAAATTCATAGCGGATACCATAACCTATAGCTGGAATTTCCAGGGTAGATAGGGAGTCCATATAGCAGGCGGAAACACCACCATTACTCCCATTTCCTAGTCCGGGTTCTGATTCTTGTGCCACCAGTTGGGAAAAGTCTAAACCTGACTCTTCTACGGCTTGTCGCACTTGGTTATAAATTCCCAGATTAATTAGATGATTCACTAAGTGGGGACTTACTAGAAATTCTCCCGATAGGTAACAGACTACTCTGGTGTTATCTGATGGCTGAGTGAAGGTGCGAACTGTATTTAACCATTTGGTTAAAAGGCGATCGCGCACTGTATAAGCCAGGGCTAAATATAAGTCATTTAAGGTAGCAATTTCTGGGTATTTTCCTTGGATATAAAACAGGTGATCTGCTAAGGCACGCCGCAGGGTTTCAATACTTAATCCGGTGCGATCGTCTTCCCCTGTCACCTGTGAATCATTGAGGTTTTCTGATGAGGTTTCTGTCATGGCTTTTCACCCATTAAAGTAAGTGGTTATATCCAGGATATTCTGAGTCTTAAATGCTTGCCAATTTGCCAATTGTCAAATTGGGGATTTTATCCTGGTTCTGATTAGATGAATCCTGATTCAATCCGGGCTTTTTCAACAGGCAATTATCAGCTAATTATGAGCGTCTCGCCATTTTTTAATTGCTGCTACAACTTCGGGATGATTCTCAGAAGATGCCCAAATTAAAGCCGTCCAATTGTTGTTATCCTTAGCCCGAAAATTGGCACCCTTATTCAGTAACATCTCAACCATTTGTACATGACCCCTACCAGAGGCGGCCATCAATGCTGTTAAGCCAAAATCGGTCTGAGCATCAATTTCAGCCCCAGCTTGTAGTAAACTTTCAGCTATAGTTAAGTGGCCCTGTGCCGCCGCCTCCATCAGCGGAGTCCAACCATCATTATCTCCGAGGTTAACATCAGCCCCGGCCTCTATCAGGTTTTGGGCGATCGCCTCTAGTCCCTGTCCCACTGCTGTCACCATGGCGGTTGTACCATCATCACCCACAGCATTGATATCTTTTTCCGCTGCTATTAAAGCTGATAATTCCTCAAGATTGCCTGTTTTGATGGCTTTAATTAACTCGGTCATAGTCGCTTTACCCTTCTCGCCCTGATGTTATTATCTCATAACCTTACATTTTAGGAAACTACCAAAAAGCGACTTCTTAATTAATGTTTGATTGGGCTAAAACAATGGCTTATTGTATCATTCCAATTTACGCTATCATAGCACTACAATCATGCGATCGCAACCCCCAGACCAGACTGGGGACTGAGACATATAGCATAACAAGTCCGTAGTCCTACCATTTACCATGATTGATTGTCCATTAGACAAAGTAGCCATGAAATCAACTCTCAATCAACAGATTCAACAGTTTTATGATGCTTCCTCCGCCCTGTGGGAACAAATTTGGGGGGAACATATGCACCATGGCTATTATGGACCCGAAGGGAATCTGAAAACCGAAAGACGACAGGCGCAAATTGACCTAATCGAAGAATTACTAAAGTGGGGACTTGATCAGACAACCCCAACCCCTAAGATTTTAGACGTAGGTTGTGGCATTGGGGGGAGTAGTCTTTATTTAGCCGAAAAGTTTAACGCCAGAGTTACAGGAATCACTCTCAGCCCGGTACAAGCCCAACGAGCAGGCGATCGCGCCGCCGAAGCTAGATTAAGTCAAAATGTGAATTTCCAGGTTGCCAACGCCCTAGCAATGCCCTTTGAGGACGAATCCTTTGACCTAGTGTGGTCTCTGGAAAGTGGCGAACATATGCCCAACAAAATCCAATTTTTGCAAGAATGCCACCGAGTCCTCAAACCCGGTGGCACCTTTTTAATGGCTACTTGGTGTCATCGCCCCCTAGGGGGAGACCCAGGACAACTCACAGACGCAGAACGTCACCACCTCGCCCAAATTTACCAAGTTTATGCCCTACCCTATGTGATCTCATTGCCAGAATATCAAGCGATCGCCACTCGGGTAGGGTTTAATAACATTGACACCGCCGACTGGTCAAAAGCAGTCGCCCCCTTCTGGGATATAGTCATTGATTCCGCCTTTGACCCCGCCGCCATTTTCGGTTTACTCATCAGCGGACCTTCAACCATCAGAGCCGCATTATCCCTAGGATTAATGAGTCAAGGATATGAACAGGGTTTAATTCGGTTTGGACTACTGCGGGGGACCAAATAATCTAGCCTTGACTAGACAATGTAAGGAGAGTTGATCGCCTCAGCGCGCCCAGTCGCTACCAGAGTTTGATAGAGAATTGCCGAAATTTCCGCACGGGTAATATCCCGCTGAGGAGCCAGGGTAGTCCGAGTTGGATAGTTGACAATAATCCTTCGCTCTGTAGCAGTAGCGATCGCATCTGTAGCATAACTAGGAATCTGAGCGCGATCGGTGTAACCATTCAAAGAATTAGGATTACCACCAGTCAACTTGAGACCATTAATCAATGATACCACCGCCTGAGCCCGGTTCAAATTCTCATTAGGTCGGAAAGTGCGATCGGGGAAACCCGCCAAAAATCCGGCCCGGTTCGCTTGTTCAATAGCCACTTTCCCCCAGAAATCAATAGCCACATCCCTAAATGCAGTCGCCTGCTGAATAGGAGCCATATTAAACGCCTTAGCCAGCAAAGCCGCGTGTTGGGCGCGAGTTAAATTCTCATTGGGTCGGAAAGTACCATCAGGGAAGCCACTGATAATATTCATATCAGTCAAGCGCACAATAAATTCTCGCGCCCAATGTCCGGTAATATCACTAAAGCGATCGCCTCCCGGAGGTGGAGTCGGAGTCGGAGTCGGCGTGGGAGTCGGAGTCGGAGTCGGAGTCGGCGTGGGAGTCGGCGTGGGAGTCACATTAGCACTAAAATCAATATTTCCCTTCGTGTTAGTGGGGTTAATCTGATTTCCCACAGACACCAAAGTAAACTTCCCAGCATTCTGGACATCATACTTACCATTATTGCGGAAAATATTACCCCCCGCATCTTGAGGGCTACCCAAATCTGGAAAAGCATCTGCAATGACAGTCAAACCATCCTGAAGATTGTTCTCAATCAGATTTTTCCGCAACACAGGCTTAGAACTACCCGAAAGTACAAGACCAGTGCGGTTGTTAGAAATATGGTTGTCGCTAATCAGCGGAGCCGCAGAGGCTTGAACAGCGATCGCAAATCCAGTATCTTGTAGCTTGTTGCCGCGAATTTCTCCCTTAGCATTCCCCGCCAAAGCGATACCATTACCAGCATTTTTTTCAAAGTGGCTAGTCAAAATCTCAGGGATAGCAGTTCCCGTGACAAAAACCCCTTCCCGTTTAGAGTTAAAAAACCGGCAATTAGCCACCACACAATAAACCGACTCAATCCAAACAGCAGTGCCGCGAATTTCCTCATTAGTCACACTCACACCGCGCAGGGTCGAGTTATTTTCCATCACAATAGTTACATTTTGTCCCGCCGCACTAGGACTAGCAAATCGACCGCTTCCAGTAATTTGAGTGCCATTACCTTGGCTAGACTCATTACCGATCAACGTCACACCAGAGATCACATACAACGGGAAAGTTTCCCCTGTAGCCGCCGTATAATTTCCTGGAGCCACTTGTACCACAGTCCCCGCCGTCGCCTGTTGTAAGCCACGGGTGATAGTTTTGAACGGAGCAGAAGCCGTACCCGCCGCCGAATCATTACCTGTCGAGCCATTAACATGGATAGTAGTGGGTGAGGAAGTCGGAGCGCTAGTCGCTACCACATTGATATTACCCTGAACTCTGCCAGCATTGAGCAAATTACCAAAAGAGGCGATCGCCACAGAGCCAGCATGATTAATATCAAACCCGCCATTATTGCGAATCATATTACCACCCGATTCGCTGGCGCTACCCAAATCTGGAGCCGCATCATTAGTAATTACAATACCATCGCCAGTGTTGCGCTCAATCAAATTACGTCGCAAAATAGGGCGAGAGTTGCCAGCAATTAGGAGACCAGAGCGATTTTCAAAAAGCGTGTTATCACTAATGCGCGTCTGAACTTCACCCTTAACCGAGATACCATAGCCCGTATTTTGGAAGGAACTGTTGCGTACTTCCCCCTTAACATTACCCTCCAGCGAGAGGCCATAGCCTTCATTTTCCACAAAGGCATTACTGAGGATATTAGGAGCCCCTGAGCCTGTAGCGTAAATTCCCTCGCGGCGACAGCGGGTAAATGTGCAGTGTACAATATTAGGCGAGGTAGACTCGACCCAAACTCCCGTACCCCTCACTTGGTTATTAGTTACTGTCACCCCCCGCAGTTCAGCGTTGGTAGCCATCACGATAGTAACTTCTTGGCCGCCTGTACTAGGGCTACTATGGCGACCACTACCTTCAATCAAAATGCCGCTTCCGGTTCCTGATTCATTTCCCACCACAGTGACCCCGCTAGGAATCATAATTGGGAACTGTTCCCCAGTAGCGCTATTATAGGTTCCAGTTTCTAATTGAATGAAAGTTCCTGATTCAACTTTAGCGCAGGCTGCCGTCAGAGTTTTGTAGGGAGATGATTGGGTCCCGTCGCCCTGATCGTTGCCAGTAGATGGATTAACGTAAACTGTTGCCATAATTCTATTGTTGTTGCTGTTGCCAATTCCTGCAATATTTTCGGTAGCTGTTAAAGCTACAGAATGTGTTAACTATAAACCCTTATCCTGACAGCGATAGCGGGTTATTACTCAACCCCTATATCCTATTGAATTACTCAGATATTACTCACAATCTAGTCCTAGCACAGGAAAATAATTCTGTCAACAGGTTGATTACTCAGTCAACAAGCACAACTTAATCAATCTGTCAAATGCCTACTATCTCCCCCTAACCAAACACCGATAGGGTAATTCCCTAGCGATACCCGTCAACAGCAAGCCTAGCGGTTCCTAGCGTCACTGTTGACTGCTAT
>NZ_PKGG01000670.1:0-246 GCF_046480465.1 Arthrospira sp. PCC 8006 | reverse complement strand
AGGTGCATGACCATGCCCATCAGTAGGTCAAAAATTTAGGGATTGGGTGAGGTGGATTTTAGATTGAAGATTTTAGATTGAAGATTGAAGATTGGAGATTGGAGATTGGAGATTGGAGATTGGAGATTGGAGATTGGAGATTGGAGATTGGAGATTGGACCAGCTTTCTGGTCATTTGTCTTGAATCTTGATGAATGACATTTACGAAGGACGATTTACGAGGCTGTTAGKTAATCTTACCTCCCG
>NZ_PKGG01000526.1:0-558 GCF_046480465.1 Arthrospira sp. PCC 8006 | reverse complement strand
AACAACTTGCAAAGACTGGGAATAGGCATCCGTTAGCCAAGGGTATTTCTTTTTTAACCCTGGTAACAGACCCTGGATATATCCACGAGATAATCATTTGCCTGTCTTGAGATATGTTTCTTGGCATAGGTTGAGTGCCAAATTCCAATACCAACGACAGCATCCAAACGCCTTGGCGAGAGATGCTTTTTGGTCGTCGGTTGGGTAGATGCGATACTTGTACGCCTTATACATTATCTTTATTTGCTGTTGCCGATAACATTGTAGCTGATCATCCGAGGATTCGCTATCGCTCAGTTTGTTTATTGGTTGCTATTCATCCCCTCCCTGCAAGCGAGGAAGGGGAATTCCGCAACATTTTGTTAAAGTTCTGCTAACCAGGTTGCAATGGCGGATATCAGATTCGCGCTTATTGGGGGGAAAGCCTTTTAAGGGCGCGTCTAGGGGGTCCTCGGTGAGGATGGCAATGGCAATGACCCCGGTGAGTTTTGCGCAGAAGCTGATGAGTTCCGGGGTGGGATGTTCGCAGTCGGTGAGGAGGAGGGCGCGGTGRGGGAG
>NZ_PKGG01000372.1:0-2952 GCF_046480465.1 Arthrospira sp. PCC 8006 | reverse complement strand
GTGAATTTTTTTTTCCCAGGTAGATGCGATCGCTTTCCAGTTTTGTAGGTTGGGTGAAGTGCAACGGAACCCAACAATGGGTATATGATGGAAGTGAATTTTTTTTCCCCCCAGGTAAATGCGATCGCTTTCCAGTTTTGTAGGTTGGGTGAAGTGCAACGGAACCCAACAATGGGTATATGATGGAAGTGAATTTTTTTTCCCCTTTTTTTTGGGCTTGAGGGGGACGATGGTTTCCGGTTCTAACTGGACCGATCGCCGTTTGCTCCCGCTGCTGCTGTAGTAGTCTACCAGGCGAGCCGCCAAAATCCCCCTGGCTTGGGAAATGCGCTTACGGACGTTGATCGGGGACACGAGAAGTTGCTGGGCGATTTCTAGGTAAGACTGCTGTTCTTTCACATGGAGAATCAAGGTTTCCCGCAACTTCGGCGGTAATTCCTCCATGGCGTGATCGAGAAATTCTTGCATTTCCCAGCCTATACAAATCTGTTCCGGCGTGGGTTCGGGACTTCCCCATTCGGACAAGGGAGCGATCGCATCGACATTCTCAACTTTTAATCGTTGGCGATGTCGCTGTCTGAGGATATCTGTACAATGATTCCAGGTGACTTTAACTAACCAATGCCTCCAATTCCGAATCGGTCGGGTGCATTTTGTCAGTTTTTCTTGGGCTTTCAACAAGGCTTCACTGAGGGCATCTTCGGCTTCAATGGGGTTCCCCATTTGTCTCAGACAACAACGCCAGAGATAGTCTTGATGCTCTAGCCATTGTTGCCAAAACTCTACAGGTAGTTGAGCGCTACTATGATTTTGTCTATTCATTTTCTGATGGTTGATGATGTTTGTTTCCAAAGAAATAAATCCATATCAACACCCTGGTATGGCAATCCTCAATAAATCCATAAATCAGCCATAAGCGCTTTCAGTGCATTGCATCTCCCCATAACGGAGATGGCGGATCAACAGTTGATAAATCATTGAAGATACCTCTATATTTGTCTGTCCACCAAAATCCGCACCCTTTTGTATCAATTTTTCCCATAGAAACCCCCCCCCCACATCCGCAAAATATTACCTACTTTGCGATGGGGTTGATCACCATAATTCTTGGGAAAAATATAAATATTAGAGCATATATATTGAACTGGTGGGGGTGATAATTTCACCCTGATGGTTCTGGCTCTGAAACTATCATAACCGACTTTCCAGAAAATTTATATCCGATTTGTGCAACTTTTTTAAATTACTACCCAAAATTTCACCCAAATACCCCAGGACAGAATTTACTCCGTAAAAATACGGAAGTCCCTGGCCAAATGGTGGCCAGCCTTGGGGAGCGATCGCTTTTTGGGCCAAAGAAACCCGGTTTGGGCGATCGCTTAGGACGCAACGGTGGCGGCAATTGCTAAATTAGAGGTAGCGAGTTAGGAAAATCTCAGGAGGTTATGGTTATGAGTCGGTTATTAGGGCAAGTGTGACGGGAAATTGAGCAACTGAACCCAGGGGAACAATTGCAGGTGATTAGCCATGCAACGAAGCTGGTAAAACGCGAGACTGTGACTCACAAAAAGCCTCAGCGACAGTGGCTAGATATTGCTGGAAATGCTCCTTATCCAATGCTGGGAGAAAATGCTCAGGAGTGGGTGACGCGCACTAGGGGCGAATCACAACAACATCGCGATCGCTTGGAGACTTTAGCTAACTAGATAAAAAACGGGGTTTCTCAGGGATAGGAGAGTTTATGAATATTAAATTAGTGGAATCTTTAGCCCTAGTGGTTCAATCGCTTTCCCCAGAAGAGCGATCGCTTTTAGCGGAGAAGCTGAAAGCACACCAGGAGGAAACCTCAGCGGCGGGGAAAGATCGTCCTTTTTATGAAACCGCCACTCCAGAAGAAAGGGCGAAAGCGTTTCGGGAATGGGCAGCAAGTCACCCGCGCAACCAGCCCTCTTTATCCGATGAAGCGATTAGCCGAGAAAGCATTTATGGAGAAAGGGGTTAATGTCATTTTTGATTGATACTAATATTCTGTTGCGGAGTGCAGACGCTAACCATTCCATGCACGCCGATGCAGTAACAGCGACAAATATTCTGCTTGCACAAGGGGGAGATGTTTGTATCATTCCCCAAAATTTAATCGAGTTTTGGAATGTTTACACCCGCCCTGTAGATAAGAATGGTTTAGGACATACCCCAAGGGAAGCGGCTGCTGAAGTCAATCGATTAAAAGGGCTTTTTTTGCTATTACCGGATAGGTTAGCCATTTATTCGGAGTGGGAAAGGTTGGTGCTGACTTATGGGGTGAGGGGAGTTAATGTCCATGATGCGCGGTTGGTGGCAGCAATGCTGGTACATGGATTGACTCATATTGTGACTTTTAATATCAGGGATTTTGCCTGCTATGGGGAAGTGACGGCAATGCATCCGATGGATGTGCGATCGTAAATTTTGGGCAGCAAAAGAAAGGGGGTTTGGGCGATCGCTTTGGTCTCTTACAGCCTGTTCAGAAATCATCTGATCACCTCTCAAAGTCCCTCTCCCTCTCTGGGATCCAGATTTAGGGTGAGGGCAATGTATTAAGCGACTGGTGAACAAGCTGTACCTAAGATTGAGATACGAAACGGGGTTTCTCAGAGTTGATTAACCTTTTCTCCACCGGACGATCGCCCGATTTGATTCACCAATCCACAGGACGAGGGAGGTTCCGCCTATAATCCATAACCAGTCTGTCAGACACAGGGGAACAGTTCGGAAAATGCTGCCGCCAAATTGAACAATCAGAATTTGTCCGATGAAAATTACCCCGGCGATCGCCAAAAAACTAGGATTTTGCCAGAGTTGGGATAAGACGGAATCCTTGGAACCGAAGCATTTGGCATTAAATAAATTCCAGAATTGCAGCATCACAAAACTGGTGAAAAATAGTGACAGTTCATAGGCTGTTACCTGATC
>NZ_PKGG01000451.1:0-1458 GCF_046480465.1 Arthrospira sp. PCC 8006 | reverse complement strand
ATGGTGCGAGGAGAGATGTCGTCATCCCAAAGTTCAGCCATTTGAGCGGAGGTTTTGTGGTCATGCTCTTGGGCAAAAGCCTTGAATTTGTGCCAGTCGGTAATTTGGTGGCTATGACCAGGTGGGCGATTAGGTTTAGGGAGGAAGTCGCCGGTGTGTTCTTTTCTTTGCAGCCAGAGATTGATGGTGTTCCGGCTGACATGGAAAACTTAACTGGCTTTGGTTTTGGACATACCGTCTAGTTCAATTGCATYGATAACTTTTTGTCTRAGGTCGTAACTRTAGGGGGCTGGCATTTTTGGTCTTCTTAGTCATCTCGTCCTCTCCATTATACGTCCTAACTTTCCTGTCTGGTGCTATAAGTTAAAAGCAGCGGCTATTTCGGTAAGCCTTAACCCATACATTACTGTCATACCAGTAACCCACAGCCAGGCGTGACGAGCTTTACTGAATGTATGGTTTTTGATAGTGTAGACTTCTTGTTTAGCGCTGTACCACCAATTTTTAAAGGCATCGATGCCTATACGCTGCTTAACGGTGAATCGTGTTTGTCTGGGATTAATAAGTTCTAACTGTTTTAGTAGGTGGTCTTTATTGGGTGATTTTTTGGCAATGGCTTTCAGGATGTAGTAACGTTCTTTGAATGTTTGGGACCCTATCAGCTCCTCTCCATTCTGTAAGGGAGTGTACAGCATAACCTTGAAACTCTCCCAAGTAGGATAATCATCCCAATTGGGGAATTGCTCAAAGTATATTTTTTGGCTTTGATGATAGGAAGATAGGTCGCTGACAATATCGCGGGAGCGTGGTCGTCCTGTGTTGCGGTTGTACCCGGCAAAATACTCATCTTCCAGTTGTTGGAATATTTCCCGGTAGGTTATCAGATTATCCTCAATCTGATTCTTTCCTAGAATAGTCGTATCATACCAATCCCAGAACTCACTAGTGCTAGTGATAGTCCCTAGGGCTTCTGATACCAGTTTAGCTTTCTTAACCCCGTCTATCACCCCTTGGGGTGTACACTCAAGATTAGCTGTCTTGGGTAGCCGTTTCCCGGTAGGTGGTTGCTTAAACTGCAATAGCAGATTGTACCTAGCCCCGGACTTTTGTAACTTGAGTGTCACTCCTTTGGGACATTCCCCTTTAAAGTCTTGATAGGCTTTCAGGAATCTGCTATAGCTCTCGTCATAGTTACCCTTTCCCCCCACTGTAGGGAGTTTAGTAGCATTACTCATTTTTTACTCACTTGTTACTCTACTACGGTTTTGAGTAACACCTAAGTAACGGTAGAATAGGGGTTGTAGGCTGTAATTCCGGTTCGAGTCCGACTCTGCCCACTATTAACTGTTTCTGATTAGAGAGGGATTAACAAGTAATTTCCTGAAATATCCGGAAATATTTTTCCGATCCCCAAAACCTCAACCATGTAGGTTGGGTCAAACGTAGTGAAACCCAACA
>NZ_PKGG01000289.1:0-5356 GCF_046480465.1 Arthrospira sp. PCC 8006 | reverse complement strand
GTTTCCGTCCCCTTGCGCTTAATTGGTAGGGTCTGACACCCGAGTGATTGAGAAATGGGGAGAAGTCATKCCCGGCATTGTGTTTCCGTCCCCTTGCGCTTAATTGGTAGGGTCTGACGCAGTGGTTGATAGACCAGATGGAGTATCAATTTGATAGAAGTTTCCGTCCCCTTGCGCTTAATTGGTAGGGTCTGACATAGAATAACCCCACATTCAAACCCCACATTCAGTGAGTTTCCGTCCCCTTGCGCTTAATTGGTAGGGTCTGACAGATAGGAACCTCTGGACAGTAGTAAAGAATGTACACGGGGAGTTTCCGTCCCCTTGCGCTTAATTGGTAGGGTCTGACTGATGAAGGTAAACCAGTCAAGTAGTTTTTTCTCTGATAGAATAGTTTCCGTCCCCTTGCGGGGAATTGGTAGGGTCTGACGGGGGAGTAATCCCCCAGGACGTTACTAAGTCCATAATGGTTTCCGTCCCCTTGCGCTTAATTGGTAGGGTCTGACACCCCGGAGGAACGGGAAAAATGGAAAATAAAAATAGGGTTCGGGGTTTCCGTCCCCTTGCGGGGAATTGGTAGGGTCTGACTAGGCAAGAAATTGTCTAAAATAGGGTACCCGGCTTTGGTGTTTGGTTTCCGTCCCCTTGCGGGGAATTGGTAGGGTCTGACAAAACAATATGAAGACGTTTACGTCAAAACTGGCGAAGAGTTTCCGTCCCCTTGCGGGGAATTGGTAGGGTCTGACGCTAGCAATAGCCATGGAGTATGGGGGTGAAACCACCCATACGTTTCCGTCCCCTTGCGGGGAATTGGTAGGGTCTGACACAGTGGGGCGTTTTCTCCCCAATCAGAGCGCGGTTTTTACCGGAGAGTTTCCGTCCCCTTGCGGGGAATTGGTAGGGTCTGACCAAGAACCACAAGCAACGCCGACACAAGAGTATGTGAGCGTCGGTTTCCGTCCCCTTGCGGGGAATTGGTAGGGTCTGACGGTCGACCACCTTACCCCCCTATGGTGGCAGGTGGAGGTCGTTTCCGTCCCCTTGCGCTTAATTGGTAGGGTCTGACTGGGAAAGTCAATACACACAGAAGTTATACCCTAGGCAAAGGTTTCCGTCCCCTTGCGGGGAATTGGTAGGGTCTGACAATTTCAGGGTTGGTAGCGAAAGCTACCCGAGCCAAGGGGGGTTTCCGTCCCCTTGCGGGGAATTGGTAGGGTCTGACAGGTCCATCTGGAGTGGAAAGCCCCGAAAGGGAAACAGGTTTCCGTCCCCTTGCGCTTAATTGGTAGGGTCTGACTCATGCCCGGCATCATCAAAGATGTCAAGACTAACTGGGATGGTTTCCGTCCCCTTGCGGGGAATTGGTAGGGTCTGACAGGCCGACCTTCGAACCCTTGCCAAAGAGTACCGCGAGTTTCCGTCCCCTTGCGGGGAATTGGTAGGGTCTGACAAGTGGCCAAAAGAACCAAAGCATCAGAAGAGGAGATCCCAGTTTCCGTCCCCTTGCGGGGAATTGGTAGGGTCTGACAGGGTAAAGTCGACCCCCAAGACCCCCGCGGGGGGTGGCAATACCCAAGTTTCCGTCCCCTTGCGGGGAATTGGTAGGGTCTGACAAAGATAATACCTATCTTTTAAAAAATGGTATTCTGCTTAGTTTCCGTCCCCTTGCGGGGAATTGGTAGGGTCTGACGCGAAAAAGAAGTTGACCAGTTGGAGCAAAACGCAATAAGGGGTTTCCGTCCCCTTGCGGGGAATTGGTAGGGTCTGACGATGGTCTGATTCCAGACGGAATCAGCTGATTCCATTTGAACAAATGCAGATTGTTTCCGTCCCCTTGCGGGGAATTGGTAGGGTCTGACGTCGTCAACAGCGAATTCTCGCCAAACCGGTATCCGGGTTTCCGTCCCCTTGCGGGGAATTGGTAGGGTCTGACGTGCAATATCAGCTTTTATGATGATGCTTGCCCACACATCATGTTTCCGTCCCCTTGCGGGGAATTGGTAGGGTCTGACCTCAAAGGAATATTACAAAACCGTGTCGATTGACGCGACAAGGGTTTCCGTCCCCTTGCGGGGAATTGGTAGGGTCTGACATTCGCCTCCAGATTTTCCACTGGGGGCGTTTCTATCATGGTTTCCGTCCCCTTGCGGGGAATTGGTAGGGTCTGACCCTATACCTTTGGAAACCTTACAGTATGCGGTTTTCAAGGTACGATCGCGCGATAGCACGTAGAAGGTGCTTAACAAAACTTTACAGCCCTTTTTTTGGGGAGAAAATTCCTTTGTTTTCGCTGGATATATATTATCAGCCATAGCGCCAGACTGTCAACCCCCAAAAACAAAAACTTTTCTTTTCCTAGCTCAAATTTACCCCAACTAGCCCAGGATTGCCAGTCGCGCGAGGTTATGAGAATCTGTAATATAACTTTACAAAACCCCAAACACTCACCCAGAAAGGAATCCATTGGTTAGGGAGGGTCGATCGCCTGAAAAAGCCCCAATAATTATGAGAATCAACCCACCGACTCCTTCCCTGGGGCAGGGGAGAGACCTTCAAGCCCACCTAACCCTGGAAGATAACCAAAGTCCACCCCAAGAAATTTCAGCAATTGTCAACATTTTGGCATCCCCAGATTGTCCGTCAGCGGTGAACTGAGTCCAATGCACCTGTACAATGGTGAATTAATCACCTTTTTATATTATTGGGCCAAACCAGCCCAGTTAGTTTTCCGCCGCCAGTTAACCCTAGGCGGTTTCCAGCTACCGGAGATATTGAATGACTGATTTGATCGCCTCCTCCTCTCAAGACTTATCAATGGACTTAAATCAACTGCGCTCACAACTCAACAGCGACAGCCAGACCCAGCAGTTAAAGGCGATCGCCTCATTAGCGACCCAGGGGGAACTCGGTTTAGATATACTGATAGAATTCTTAACCAACCAGCAGACCCAAACTCCCACCCCCGTCAGTGGTCAAGTCTATCAAGCACTGTATACAGCCAACCTCCCCAAAACCAAAGAGTTTTTGGAAACCCATTTTCCCACCGGAGTAGTCCCCCTAAACTCACTGGTAGGGGCAGATTATTTTCCCCTCCAACAGGAATTAGCACAGCAAAACTTCCAAGCCGCCGACCTGCTGACCCTCAGAAACCTGTGTGAATTAGCCGGGAGTGCTGCAGTTAAACGAAACTGGCTATATTTTTCCGAAGTCGATCGCTTTCCTGTCGCTGACTTACAAACCATCGATACCCTGTGGCGAGTCCATTCCCAGGGTCAATTTGGCTATACAGTCCAGCGGGAAATTTGGTTAGGTGTCGGCAAAAATTGGGATAAATTGTGGCAGAAAATTGGCTGGAGAAGCGATCGGACTTGGACTCGCTATCCCCAAGGCTTCACCTGGGATCTAAGCGCTCCCAGGGGACACCTACCCTTATCCAATCAATTACGCGGTAGAAGAGTCATTGAGGCTCTGTTAAATCATCCCGCCTTCGACAAGTAGGAAAACACTTCCCAGCCCTAATAGTTTCCTAGGCTGAAAAAGTCCTCGTCCCTAGAGGGCGGGGTCTGCCTACCCTCACCATCATGGTATATTGAAACGGAAACAATGTTATTGTAGAGCCAGGTCTTCCCCTATCCAAAACATAAATCTATGGTTGGTTTCCTCAAAGGTATTTTTTCGAGCCGTAAGCCGGGAATGGGTATTGAACTAGCCACCGAGCGAATTAGTATTGTCGAAGTGCGGAAAAAAGGCGATAAGTTCAAGTTGTTAACCCTAGCGACAGCCGAAGTTCCCGAAAATGTCGTGCAGGATGGTCAAATAGTTGATACTCCTACCATGTCGGAGTTAATCGAGTCCACATTGCAGGACAATAACATCAAAACCAAAAACGTCGCCACCGCTATTCCGGGAAGGGAAGCTGTAACTCGTTTAATTCCGGTTCCCGCCGAGTTAAATGAGGAGGAACTCAAAGATTATATGAACGCCGAAGCCGGTTTATATCTACCTTTTCCTAGGGAAGAAGCTGATGTAGACTACCAGAAACTCGGCACATTTGTTGATGAAGATGGCATCGAGAAAGTACAGGTTTTGTTAGTCGCTACCCGTAAGGATATCACTGATACTTACATACAAACCTTTCAACAAGCTGGGTTAAAAATAGACGTTTTAGAAATCAGTAACTTTTCCCTAATTCGGACTATGAAAAGTCAGTTAGAACACTTTAGTTCTAGCGAGGCGGCTATTTTGGCTGACATCGAATTTGATAGCACAGAATTAGTGATTGTTGTCAATGGGGTTCCCCAATTTACCCGCACCATTCCCATTGGTTTGTATCAGGTGCAAACCGCCCTCAGTAGCGCCATGAACCTACCTCCGTCTCGGGATGTTCAGGAATTGCAGGCCATGACCCTCCCGGTAACTGATACAATGGGAGCATTGAACGAACCCAATCCGGGAGTTAATGCCATAATTAAAGTATTAGCAGAGTTGGCCGACGAACTACGTCGCTCTATTGACTTCTATATTAATCAAAATGATGGTTTGGAAATCGCTCAGTTACTTCTGGCGGGTCCTGGGGCGGCGATCGGACAACTTGATGAGTTCTTCATGCAGCGCCTAGCTATGCCAGCCACCCAGGTTGACCCCATAGAAGCCCTCAATATATCTACCGAGGGTAAGGAAATTCCTCCAGAACAACGTGCTAGTTTAGGAGTGGCATTAGGTTTAGGACTGCGTGTCACCTAATCGGGGAACTCTCCCCCGTTCCCAAATATCCATAGAAATCTTACCAGAGGGTTTGTGATTATGTACAGCCTTGATATTAATTTTCTTAACGATCGCCCAGACTATAAGCCCGACATCGGAAAGCCCCAAGGTGGGCAGAAAGGAAAACCTGTTGACCAAACACCGATTTTAATCGGACTTGGGGTGGCTATGGGACTCAATGCCTTGATGGCCGGGGGTTGGTTCGTTTTAAATCGACAAAATGCCACCCTTTCCAGAGAAGTGGATGCTTTAGAGTTGCAACTAGGCGAGAAAAATGTGCAAGTCGAAGCCCTCGATCACGTTTATGCTGAAGCCAGACAGACCAATGAGGAAGCCGATGCTTTGGCTTTGGTATTCAACGAGATTAAGCCCTGGTCAGCTTTAAGTCAAGAAATGGCTGAGATTATGCAAATTGCTGGGGTGAGAATTACTAACGTCCGACAAACTGAACCCACCGCTGAAGCGGGCGCAGCCTCTGGGGAAGAGGGACAGGCGGCGGCTAGACAAACCGCACAGGTGACCATTGAGGGGAATGCTGGATCTTTTGGACAGCTTAATGATTTTATGCTGTTGGTAAATCAGTCGCCTTTCT
>NZ_PKGG01000391.1:0-2464 GCF_046480465.1 Arthrospira sp. PCC 8006 | reverse complement strand
GTGCTTTTCTTTGCAGCCAGAGATTAATGGTGTTCCGGCTGACATGGAAAACTTGACTGGCTTCTGTTTTGGGCATACCGTCTAGTTCAATTGCATCAATAACTTTTTGTCTGAGGTCGTAACTGTAGGGGGCTGGCATTTTTGGTCTTCTTAGTCATCTCGTCCTCTCCATTATACGTCCTAACTTTCCTGTCTGGTGCTATATGTGGGTATCGATTCCCATCCCGGTAATCTCCCCCAGTTGAAAAGTTGTTTAGGGGTATCGGGTTGGTTCCGGTAGATGATAGTTCAGGTTTTGCGATCGCACATAGGTTTACCTATAGGTCTAGTCCATAGAAAGACAGCCTAATATCTTTGTACATTGATAGCTTGGGGAATTATCTTCTGCTGTTGTCGTGGTTGATTTTGAAACATACCCTCCCCCCCAACCGAAACAAACACTCTTGGGGGTGCGACCGACGTGATAGCAGTCAATGGTGAGGAACGAACCGATAGGCTTGCCATTGACGGGTATCACAAGGGAGTTACCCTATCGGTGTTTGGTTGGGGGGTGGTATGGGTATTTGACATATTGATTAAGTTGGTGCGAGACGTTCAGGCATGAAATAGGGCTACAATGCCCGAAATAACCGCCTGGTGGGGACTTCAACCCCTGGGTTGAATATAAGGAGCGCACTCCTGACCATCCCCATAACTGTTTATATGTCCCGACGCTTGGAGAAATCTAAAGCAAGGCAGGGAACTCAAGGTCATAAACAAACTGAGAAATCAGGGAGTAGAGAGTAACGGCGATAGCCACCCCCAGTTTCAGGAATCACAACCCGTCAGATTGAAGCGGGGAACGGAAGGCGTGAAGTAGAACCTACTACCAGACGCGACCACTGCCAACCATCCATGACTAAGGAAATCTGAATGTTCCGACTTGAACCATCGTCATCATTAAGTAGCGAAATAGGTTGACACGCTGCGCTCAAAAGGGCAAGGGGAAAAGTAGGAGGCTCAACTTACTACCTACACAGACTTTTAAAAGTACCCCGGTGGAAAGGACAAGTCTAAAGATGGAACGCCCATATAAACGGAACGTTTAAACCCCTCATTGGCTCTGCCTCACGGCAGAGCGTGAAAAGTGTAAGCGTATGCCTTTAAGGGGAAAGGATGTGACTGAAAGCTAATGCCTAACTGTAATGGTTAGGATATGCCCACTAGTCACGGTGTAGATATATAGCATTAGTCAAGGTGGTTAGGACGCAGCTGGGAGAACGGAATCCATGGCATCATCGAGAGAATCAAACTGCTCACGTGCAATGGCGAATGCGGGCTTTCAACCACGACCAACATTTCTCTATCTTGTTGAGGTCTGGCGAATAAGGCGGAAGATAGAGTAAACGGCATTGAGCTGCCTCCACCAGTTCAGCCTGCCGCCCCCCTTTATGAAACGTTGCATTGTCAAATACTAGAGTCTGACCTGGCTTCAATGTTGGAATTAAGATAAACTCCAACCACAACTCAAACACTGTCCGATTACAACAACCCTCACCTCAAAGGTAAAGGGGGCTAAGAGTTGTTGATAACACCATGCCGCCATATAGCTCACCCTGCCCTGCCTCTTCCCGGATTTGAGGGCATCGAAGCGTTKTCCTTCCTCGCAGTAACCATAAGGGTAATCCGAGTCCTGACTATTCATGCCGGCTTCATCGAGGTAGACCACTTCTTGTGGCTCCATATGTTCAATCTGAGCAATAAACTCCTCTCGCTGTTGCTGATCACGTTCTTGGTAGCCGTAAGTTTTTTTTTCTGGTGAAGCCAATTTTCTTCAAGGCTCTGGATATGGTGCGAGGAGAGATGTCGTCATCCCAAAGTTCAGCCATTGGAGCGGAGGTTTGATCGCCATGCTCTTGGGCAAAAGCCTTGAATTTTTGCCAGTCGGTAATTTTGTGGTTATTGCCAGGTCGGTGATTAGGTTTAGGGAGGAAGTCTCCGGTCTGTGCTTTTCTTTGCAGCCAGAGATTAATGGTGTTCCGGCTGACATGGAAAACTTGACTGGCTTCTGTTTTGGGCATACCGTCTAGTTCAATTGCATCAATAACTTTTTGTCTGAGGTCATAACTATAGGGGGCTGGCATTTTTGGTCTTCTTAGTCATCTCGTCCTCTCCATTATATAGCATTAGTCAAGGTGGTTAGGACGCAGCTTGGAGAACGGAATCCATGGCATCATGGAGAGAATCAAACTGCTCACGTGCAATGGCGAATGCGGGCTTTCAACCACGACCAACATTTCTCTATCTTGTTGAGGTCTGGCGAATAAGGTGGTATAGCATTAGTCAAGGTGGTTAGGACGTAGCTTGGAGAACGGAATCCATGGCATCATGGAGAGAATCAAACTGCTCACGTGCAGTGGCGAATACGGGCTTTCAGCCACGACCAACATTTCTCTATCTTGTTGAGGTCTGGCGAATAAGGCGG
>NZ_PKGG01000035.1:0-33486 GCF_046480465.1 Arthrospira sp. PCC 8006 | reverse complement strand
AAGCGGGTTTGGCAATTGTCTCAGTCTCAGGTAGAGTCCGCACAGTTGATGGTCTCTCACCTGCAGTCTCAGTTAGATGAAATGACCCGGAAAATTGACGGTTTTACCCAATCTCAATCACAGCTAGAATCTCAGATAGAAGCGATCGCCTCTCAACTCCAATCCCAGAATGAAGCGATCGCCTCTCAACTCCAATCCCAGAATGAAGCGATCGCCTCTCAACTAAAATCCCAGAATAAAGCGATCGCCTCTCAACTCCAATCCCAGAATGAAGCGATCGCCTCTCAATCCCAATCACAGCTAGAATCTCTGGTCAAAGCGATCGCATCTCAACTCCAATCCCAGAATAAAGCGATCGCATCTTCTCAACTCCAATCGCTATCAAGGATAGAATCGCAGATAGAAGCGATCGCATCTCAATCCCAATCACGCCTAGAATCGCAGATAGAAGCGATCGCATCTCAATCCCAATCACGCCTAGAATCGCAGATAGAAGCGATCGCATCCCAACTCCAGTCGATAACTGAAGCAGTGGCAGATACTCCCATCGTGTCTTCATCTTCTGGTTTTGATTATACCCAACTCAACAGATTATTGAAATCAGGCAACTGGAAAGCAGCCGACGAAGAAACGGCTAAGATGATGTTAGCGGTGGCCCGACAAACCCAACGGGGATATTTAGACGAGAATGATATCAAAAACTTTCCTTGCGAGGATTTGCGAATCATCGATGGTCTTTGGGTTAAACACAGTAACGGACTCTTCGGGTTTAGTGTCCAGAAGCAAATTTACATCAATTGTGGAGGTAAGCCTGATGGAAGCTATCCAGGTGATACAATATGGTATCGGTTTGCAGACGAGGTAGGATGGCGAGTGGGTGGGTCGTGGTTGAGTAGGATAGATATTTTTGAGAAGTTTTCCCCTGGGTCAGCCAAGAGAGGCCATCTCCCTTGCTATTATTATCAATTTGAAAAAAAAAGCAACTATATTAATCAACAAACATTGAGAATAAACAATGGTATAATCATTCTCTTCTCTCGCGCACCGACTTGTAACCTGTAGCATATAACCACTTCAGGCAGTTGTCAAGTTCTTGTTTTCGGCAACTTTTTCACAGTAACATCGGCTTTTTCCTTATTCGATACCTGGCACTTCCCATTCTGGGCGGTAGCCATTGGCTTGGACAAATTTTTCCGCCACTTCTGTAACCTCTGTATTCTCTGGGTCGGGAATATTCCAAGGCAGTTTCATCTGTCCAGGAGAGGGCTTTTTGCCACTTCCCTTGATAACTTTCGGTAAAAACTTACTTCCCCAGTGGTAGCGCTTCTCCTGCTTCGGGTTGGGCTTATACTTTTTGCAAAACCCCCGATACTTGCGGGCACACTCGTCAAGGGTATTTCCCAAAGCCAAAAAAGCCGGATGCCATTGGGTGAGTCCATCATCCGTCAGGCGGTCATAGCTGCCATAATTAGAAAAATCGTAGAAAAACCCCTGCTGCATTCGAGCCGCTTTCGGGTTAGCATGAATATATCGTAAAGTATTCAGTGCCCGCTGTTTGTCGGTATTCGGAAAAGCCGAGGAGTGATAGCGCTTCTCCCAGAAATGACCCGTGCGGTTTAGCATCCGATTAAAGCACATCGCCGCATACCAGTTCAACCCGTGCATAATTTTGGGTAAGTCTTCCGGGTGTAACGGTTCAATGAGATAATGAACATGGTTGGACATGATGCAGACCCCATACAGCCGGAAGCGATATTTTTCCAAAACCCTTTTAATCGTATACAGTAGCACCTTCCGACACTCGGTCCGGGTCAGTTTGAACTCGCGGTTATTGCATCTAACGGTGACATGATGGCAGTGTCCAGGTTGAAAGTTTCGAGTAGGGCGAGACATAATATCCTTGGTGGCTGTGGTTGATTCTCTAATCGAGACAAGCCGATCGCCTCTATAATATATCTATAATATAAGTGCGAGACGTTCAGGCATGAAATAGGGTTGCAATACCCGAAATAACCGCCTGGTGGGGACTTCAACCCCTTGGTTGAATATAAGGAGCGCACTCCTGACCATCCTCATAACTGTTTATATGTCCCAACGATTAGTATCCTACGATACAAATCAAGGCAGGGAACCCAAGGTCAAAAACAAACTAACTCATACAAATTCCTTATAGGATATTCAGAAATGGATAAGTAAAAGTTAGGAAATTAGGGCAACGGCGATAGCCACCCCCAGTTTTGGGAATCACAACCCCAGGATTGAAGCGGGGAACGGAAGGCTCCGAGGTGTAACCTAACACCAGAATCGAGACCACTGCCAACCATCCATGATTAGGGAAACCGAATGTCTGGCTTGAACCATCGTCATTGATAAGTAGCGAAATAGGTTGATACGCTGCGCTCAAAAGAGCAAGGGGAAAAGTAGGGGTTTTCATATATCACCTACACAGACCTTTAAAAGTACCCCGGTGGACAGGACAAATCTAAAGATGGAAAGCCCATATAAACGGAACGTTTTAAGTCCTCTTGGACTCTAACTATCTGGTCGAAATAGTTAGTAGGGATAAGTGTAACCGCAAGTCCTAGAGGATGTGAGATGTAACCAGAAGCCAACGCCCGACTGTAATGGTAGGGATATGCTAATAGGTTACGGTTTGATTGTAAGAATAGAGTCTAGTAGGAGTCAAAATGACGAAATCGAGAGAAAGTAAGGGATTTGGGAAACCAAAACTTACAAAGACTACGAATGTATGGAGAAGTATTAACTGGGCTAAAGTTCAGCGATACGTCTTTAAGCTCCAAAAGAGGATATTTCAAGCAGCTAAATCGGGACAGGATGCAAAGGTAAGAAGGTTGCAACGTCTATTGGTGAAATCATATTATGCCCGGCTCTTAGCAGTGCGAAGAGTGACTCAAGATAATCAAGGCAAGAAAACAGCCGGAGTTGATGGAGTAAGAGCAATCTCTCCAAGACAAAGGTTAGAACTGGTCAAGAACATTAAGGGAAACCTCAAAGCAAAACCACTGCGAAGGGTATGGATTCCAAAACCTGGCAAGGAGGAAAAACGACCGCTAGGAATACCCACAACCCAAGATAGAGCAAGGCAAGCGTTGGTCAAATCGGCTCTCGAACCTGAATGGGAATCGAGATTTGAAGGCATAAGCTACGGGTTCCGTCCTGGACGGGCTGCCCATGACGCAATCAGCAGAATTTATATTGCCATAAATAAGGGACAATATTATGTTCTTGATGCTGATATAGCAAAATGCTTTGACCGAATAAACCATGATTACCTACTGTCAAAAATTCATTGTCCAAGCAACCTAAAAAGAGACCTGAAACAATGGCTCAAAGCAGGCGTGCTAGATAACGGGGTATTTGAGGATACAGAAGCAGGGACACCTCAAGGAGGGGTGATAAGTCCACTCCTAGCCAACATCGCACTGGATGGTATGGATAGGTTAATTGAAACAATGTATCCTAGAAGAAAAGGGGTTAGAGTTAAAGCTACCTTAATAAGATACGCCGATGATTTTGTAGTGATATCTCCATCACTAGAGATTATTGAACAGTGCAGAACTGCTATTTCTGAATGGCTAAAACCTGTAGGACTAGAGATTAAACCTGAAAAGACCCGAGTATGTCACACACTCAAACCTATTGAGCATAATGGCAAAACAGAGGAACCCGGATTTGATTTCTTAGGTTTCAATATTAGGCAATATCCTGTAGGAAAATATAGAACTGGGAAAATTCCACATGGGAAACCATTAGGACACAAAACTCACATTAAACCCAGCCAAAAAGCAGTTAAAGCCCACACAGAAGTGATTAAAGGTGTAATTAAACAACATAAAACAGCACCTCAATCAGCCCTGATTAGCAGACTAAATCCAATTATTCGGGGATGGTCAAACTATTATTCAGGGGTAGTCTCAGCAGAGACCTTCACTAAACTAGACATCACAATCTGGCAAATGTTAAGGGCATGGACAGTATCGAGATGCGGAAAGGCAAGCTACAAAAATCTAAGTAATTATTTCAGACATGAAACAATTAAACTTAGCAATGGGAAAGAAAGACACGAAAATTGGCTGTTCCAAACCAAAGATGGGTTACATCTGTTCAAACACAGTTGGACTCCAATTATCAGACATACCCTAATACGCCCTGACGCAACACCATACGACGGAAATTGGACTTACTGGGCAACCAGGAAAGGACAAGCAATCGACACGCCAACTAGGGTAGCAAAACTACTCAAAAAACAAAAAGGCAGATGTACCTGGTGTGGGCAATTCTTTACCCCATCAGATATAATTGAAATAGACCACATTGTACCTAGAAGCCATGGCGGAAAGGATGAATACAAAAATCTTCAATTATTACATCGCCATTGTCACGATGATAAAACAGCTCTTGATAAAGAGACAATGCTGTGCTCATAACAAAGAGACAGTCAGACTAGGAGCCGTATGAGGTGAAAATCTCAAGTACGGTTTTGAATGGGAGGGGATGGAGGTGACTCCATTCTCGACCCCTAATGTAGCCCTGCATCGACAGTTAAAAACCCGCGATGGCATCATCTAAAATCGGTCTCGACTTCGGCACCACCAACTCGACTATATCCTACCTGGAAAATGGCAAACCGGTCGCCTTTAAATATGGCGGACAGCAAGAATCAATTCCCTCCTTCATCGCCTACGAAGACGACGGCTATATAGACATCGGAAAAGCCGCCCGACAAGCAGCAGCCAGCGACCCGCAAATGGAAAGTTACGGTAACTTTAAAATGGACTTGCCGCTAACCGAAAATTTTGCCAATAATTACTCATCAAAACACACCCCCATCACCGTTACCACGGACTACCTGCGACAACTCCTCCTCTCCCCAGAAAATACCTACAGCTTCCGCCGCCAACAGGGGGAAATCGAGGGTTTGGTGGTGTCCGTGCCGGAAATTTGGCAGCGAGATATCTCCAACCGGGGACGGGAAAACCTGCAAAGTTTAATTGCCCACAATTTGGGACTAGAAAAACAACTGATTCAACTGGTGAGTGAACCCGTCGCAGCCGCCGCCTATTACGCCTGGGAAACCCAACGCCGCCACCAACAGGAAAATCAGGAACCTTTCCAAGGTAATCTGCTGGTTTGCGATATGGGTGGGGGAACTTTTGATGTGAGTTTGTGCCGCGTTTATGGAGACAAAAAGGTTGAGGTTTTGTACTTCGACGGAGAAGGCGATCGCGGTTTGGAATCGGCGGGGGTAGCCTTCGATCGCCGTTGTGTTATCCAAGCCTACAAACAAAAAAACGGCACAGAACCCGACCTCAACAGCCAGGAATTTATGAACCAACTGCAGAGCTTTGAAAGCCTGAAAATCGATGGGCATGACAGATACACCAAAAAACTCAAAAACTACTGCAAAAGCCCTTCAGACCTCGCAGAAATGACGCTCTATAGCTTTGCTAATGGCTATACCATCACCAACGGGGAAGTTGACGAAGCCTTCCAGCCGATCGCCGAGGGAATTCGCCGAGTATTAGAACGGGTAAATCAGTGGCTGGCTACCCATCAGCAAGAATGCGATCGCCTGTTTTTAGTGGGGGGATTTTCTCAGTTTTACCTAGTCCAAAAAACCATCCTAGATGCCCTAAAAATAACGGAGAAAGACCCCCGAGTTGATAATGATTTTAACCTGATTCAGAGTGCCTTTGCCATTTCCTACGGTGCTTGTTTAATCGCCAATGGTTTAGTGCAACCCCGCGAAACCTACATCCACACTATCGGAATTGTGGTGGGTATGATGACGGCTTCTATGGAAGTGGAAGAAACATTTATTCCCATCATTGAAGGCGGCGCAAATTTAGACGACCTCGCCTCCCTCCGCTTCGCCGATATCCCCCCTCTGGAAGCCTTCCACGACACCCCAGAGGTGATATTAGGGGTGGTTCCCCAATCGAAGGGGCAAATTTTCAAAAAGGTTTTACCCGATACGGTCAAACTCCCGAGAAACGTCGCCTCAGAAAAATGGCGGGTGGGAATGCGGGTGAACCGCTCCCAAGTGGCTTATTTGGCGATCGTCTCGGTGGGGGGAAAGCGAAAAGTTGAATATGAACTGGGAAATATTATCGCCCAAATGTTCCCAGGTTTTGTGATACGTGAGGACTAATTTACCCACAAATTACCCAGGAAATATGGCAGTTTTTTAACCCACAAAAAAACTCTGCCTCAGCAGAGAATAGCAGGGGAGGAAAGACCCCCCACGGCTACGGTTGAAGTGCCAATCAACCTGGGATTAATCCGATTTTATTCAACCTCACTGACTCGCAACTGATACCTACCGCGTCCAGTAGCATCATAGGAGTTGACAATCACCCGATAAGTTCCCGTATCCGGTAAGGTAATAATGATGCGTGAATTGGTGTTAGTTTCATCAATATCATCATTTTCTTCGAGGAGTTCATCTTGGGGGTTAAACAGCGCCAAATAGGTGTCAAACTCAGAACTTTCCAGGAGGATCTTAACCCTTTTCCCAGCCTCCCCAAAGAAAGTATGCTGATGGAATAAACTACCATCGGTAGGTAAAGCTGGATCGCCATCTCTCAGTTCCCCCTGTTCGAGCAAAATAATTTCGCCAGCGACAGGTTCTGTATCTTGCTGCGGTAAAGACTCGGATCCCGAGGGGGGGATATCAACGGCATCAGGTTCCATACCTTGAGCCAAAGAAGACTCTGAGGGAGCCAAAGAAGACTCTGAGGCGATCGCCCCATAAAAAGGCAGTAGAATCGAAATGGGCAGAAGTGCCAATAGGCTGGTGGCTGTAGCAAGGAAGAATTTAATAGGCATAAAAGACCTCAAACAACAAATTAGATTTACCAACCACCAACAGAAACAGTTTCCTCAGCATCAAACCTTATATAGAAACTTCACGAACTGTCAGCAGGTACTGACCACGACCCGTACTATCAAAAGCGTTAACCACCACTCGATAAGGACCAGTAGCAGGGAGGGTCACAGTCAGGCGGGAGTTAGTATCGGCATCACTTATATCATCATTTTCACCAACCAGGCGACCATTCGGGCTAAACAGCGCCAAATAAGTATCAAAATCAGAACTGGTTAGATCAATTCTCACCGATTGACCCGCCTCTCCATCAAAACTATACTCACGGTAAAGACTACCATCAGAAGGAAGTACAGAAGCGTTATCAGAGTCTAATATTCCCGAACTACGCAACATGACATTATCAGAAGAGGGTAACTCCGAACGGCGATCGCCTGCAACGGTCCGCAACCTTAATCGATAGTTTCCGGTTTCCCCGGCTTGGTAGGAGTTCGCCAACAGGGTATAAGTGCCAGTATCAGGTAATGTCACATCAATACGGGCATTTGTATTATCCCCCCCATCATCATCCTGAGCCAATTCATTGCCATCAATATCGAGCAAAATCAAATAGGAGTCGAAATCATCACTCATCATGTCGATGATTACCCGCTGACCGGCTTCTCCCTCAAAGGTATAAAGATTGTAAAAACTGTTATCAACGGGTAGAACATTAGCACCTTCTGCTAGAACTCCCCTAACTTCCTGACCGTTTACTGGTAAGGGTTTGGCATCCTGATTGTTAAACATAATCGGACGCTGTTGTTGAGCGGTGCGGGGGGCGCGTCCTTCTTTGGCGGCTTGCAAAAATGGGGGCACATTGTCTACGGAAATGGCAAAACCAATGCCAATATTGCCACCTCCACGACCTCTAGTAAAAATGGCGGTATTCACGCCAATTAATTCCCCTTGACTGTTCAGCAGGGGTCCGCCAGAGTTACCTGGGTTGATAGCAGCATCAGTCTGAATTAAATTCCGTTCTCGGTCAATGCGGCTGACAATTCCGACGGTAAAGGTATTTTGGAATTGACCGAAGGGATTACCTATGGCAAAGGCCCTTTGTCCTACTCTGACGGAACCGGGTCTAGCAATGGGAATGGTCGGTAAGTTTCTAGCATTGCGAATCCTCAGCAGAGCCAAATCTAGCCCATTCTCGCCATAAGCAACTACATCAGCAACCATTTTACGACCATCGGCAAGTGTTACCTCTACCTGACCGCCTTGGGAGACGACATGGGCGTTAGTAAGTACCATACCGTCGTCGGTAATAATTGCACCGCTACCATTAGCTTTTTCGGTGTCGATGGAAACTACAGCAGGACTGGCTTTTTCATAAACCCGGATATTGGTTTGTTCTTCGAGATCCAAAGCCATGAGAATAGGAGAGGACTCTGGTTCGGTTATGGGGGAAATGGCACTAGCTGGGGCTATATTCAGACCTAGGCTGGTGCTAAGGGTTAAAAATCCAGATGTTAAATGGTTTAAGAATATATGGTTCATCATAACTGGGTGGTTTATGATCGGGTATTTGGCTGTCAACTAGGGTGGGGGTTTATGCTATTGATGAGATTTTTCTGAGGTCACAAAATTTAGAGCGATCGCTACTTGGGGGAAAATTACAACTATCTTCTAGTTTGACATACTCTACCCAAAACCCGGAAACTATACCGGAAGATTAGGGTATATTGAGGGCTTGACCGTATCGGTTATAAACTACAATATCCCACTGCCCATTGAGACTAGACTCGAAAGCAATTACACTGGCATCAGCGTTAATGGTGGGATGGCGTACTTGAGCGTTGAGGTTGTCGGTGAGGTTTCTTAGTTGGCGGGTGTTTCGGTTATATAAATAAATATCTGACTGTCCGCCACGGGTAGAATTAAATACAATATAGTTACCGTCGGTGGAAATGGCGGGTTCGGAGGCGATCGCATCTATGGAGTTTAAGCCGGGTAGGTCGATGAGTTCGAGTTGTTTTCGATCATAAAGATAGATATCTTGACGACCTTGGCGATCGGATGCGAAAACTAGATAATCAGAAGATATCTGGGGGTTCATCTCTGTACTGGGAGAGTTGACGCTGTTTACCCGTAAGTCGGGGGGTAAATTTAACAGTCGAGGATAGCCAGCACAACCGCTGACCATTCCCAGACATATGACTAATAATCCGATTATAAATAGGCGTTTGTAATATGGGTTGATCATGATTCAGACAGAGAGGTTTCTGTATCGAGTTCAATATTCGGACCGCGATCGATAATTTCAATATCCCACTGACCTCGCCTGGAACCCTCAAAGCTGATATAACGACCATTAGGGCTGATGTGAGGATGTCTTACTCCACCTCGATATCCCCGGGTGAGCATTTCTAATCGATAGGTAAGGCGATCGTATAGGTAAATGTCGGCACGGCCTGAGTCATTGGCGCTATAAACTATATAACGCCCTGTATAACTTAGACTGGGGCTTTCCATTACTGTTAGCGATCGCCTCAATTCTACCAAGGTTTTATAGCTACGCCGCCGCAGGTCATACAGGAACAATTGATTTTGACCTTCTCGGTTAGACACAAATACCAAAAACCGACCGTTTCCACTTAATGCGGGTTGCTCATCAGTGGCTATGCTATTGATAGCACCATCAACCATAGAAGAATTGATGGCGACTGTTGTACAACCGACCATCATCGCCTGAAACAGCAAGACTAGAATCAGGGCGAATTTCGCCCGACCAGTCCCCTTTAACCGCAGCCTGGGAAATATTTTTCCCAACAGGGTTTGAGAGTATTGGAAAATCCTAGTATTCCCCAGAACGGTTATAATCATCATCTGAGTAGTCTACTGGACGATACTCTACATAGTCGGTAGTCGCCACATCTCTCCGGTCTGGTTTATTTGCCGATCTCGAAGACCGAGAAGGCCGACTTCTGGGGGGTGATGGTTCATCTGTATCTGGGTACGAGTATCCACCAGTGCCAATGTCGCTGCGGTCTACTGATGCAGGTCTACTGCTGCGAGTCCGACTAGGACGACTATCGGTTTCTAGGTCAGATTCCCAGCCGTCTGATATGGGCGGTCTACTACTACCGGAGGGGGCGCTTCGGGGGCGCGTTCTGGTACGTTCTACGGAACTATTGGGGGCGCTGGTACGCCGACTACTGGGGCGACGACGCTCCGATTCTGTGTCATACATATCGGGTCTGGAAGGGCGAGACTCTCGGGTTCCCCGAATTTGACGAGCCATGGGGGCGTACTCTTCGACGGGTTCGATTTCGTCTAGTTCTGCATCTACCCGATAAACATCACTTACATAGCGATCGTCATCGACAAAAGATGCTCGTTCCTTAGCCTTAGTTGTCGCGACTCCCCGTAGTTTAATACTTTCGACTGCAAAGAAAATCGCAGTCCCGGTTAACATAAACTGACCAAAAGCCAGAATCGGGTCAAGTCTCCATCCCTGAAACAGAAGAATCCCGCCACAGAGTAAACCGACTGCGGCGAAGAAAATATCGTGATCACGAGCTAACTTGGGTTTCCAGGAACGGAGAAAGTATAGCGCGGCACCAGCCACGGCTAGGACAATCCCTAGTAGGCTGCTCCAGTTCAATCCTAAATTGACCATTATCTAAATCTCCAGCATCAGTCCTATCTTAGCTCAAAGGGGGAAAATCGCTCAGGCCAGAGCCAATCATCAAAAAAAACCCGCGCTAGGGGTTGACAAAATTGATTAAGTGTGCTACAGCCTTACAGCAAATAAAGGAGGATAAACAGAATAATCCAGATGACATCTACAAAGTGCCAATATAGTTCTGCGGCTTCGGGGCCAAAGTGGGATTCTTTGGTATAGTGTCCATCTTTGGCGGAACGTAGTAACACGCCACAAATGAGGATAACCCCGAAGGTGACGTGCAAACCATGAAAAGCAGTTAATACATAAAAGCAACTGGCGTAAAGGTTAGTTGTTAGCCCAAACTCTAGGCTACTGTATTCATAAACCTGACCGGCCAAAAAGATAGCGCCCATGATAGCAGTGGCGGCGAACCAGACCCGTAAACCGGCTTGGTCACCGTTTTTAATGGCTTTGTTGCCGCGATTCATGACAAAGCTACTAGAAATCAGGATGAGGGTATTAATTCCGGGTAACAGTAGTTCCCGTTCAATGCCTTCGGGGGGCCACTGTTCGGACATGGCGCGATAAATTAAATAAGCGGAAAACATCCCTAAAAAGATCATGCTTTCTGCGACTAGGAAAACGACGACCCCTAGAATACGATGATCTGGGTGTTCTTCATGGTGTCGGGAAGAGGCGATCGCCTCTGTAGCTAATTCGGTGGTAGTTTGGGACTGGTCAACTGATGTAAATTGCATGAAATTCTAATCCAAGTTGTGTAATACAAACTGCTAATCACGGCCGAACTTGAGAGGAAGTCCGACCGTTTCAATTAGGGATTTCTAGGGATGATTGTCAGAATCAGAATCCTGGATATCTCCTAGTAATGATGAAGACTGAGCCTCGGAAACCCTAACCCCGGTTTCTTTATTGCGGGGGGGTACACTACTAGCCATTTCTTTGAGACGCGCACGAATTGACAAGGTTTTCTTCATACCATAGTCGTAGGGTCCAGTTCTCAATACTGGGGTGGTGTGGAAATTCTCAATGGGTGGAGGAGAAGAGGTCATCCATTCGAGGGTTAAAGCCTCCCAGGGGTTGCCGGGTGCTTTGGGACCTTTTAGCCAACTCCAAACGGCATTGATGATAAAGGGAAAAGTGGAAACTGCCAGAATGTAAGTACCAATGGTACAAACCACATTGAGTTCTGTAAATCGGGGGTCATACATGGCGACCCGACGGGGCATTCCTTGCAGTCCCAAAATGTGCATGGGCATAAAGGTCATGTTAGCGCCAATTAAGGTCAGCACAAAGTGAACAATACCCCAATTTTCATTCATCATGCGCCCGGTCATTTTGGGGAACCAGTGGTAAATTCCGGCAAAAATACCAAATACTGCGCCGCCAAATAAGACATAGTGAAAGTGGGCAACGATAAAGTAGGTGTCGTGGACGTGGATATCAAAGGGTACGGAAGCGACCATGATTCCTGTTACGCCACCAATTACAAAGGTGGCAATAAAACCCATGGCGAATAGCATGGCGCTATTGAGGCGGAGTTTGCCTCCCCAAATGGTGGCGAGCCAACCAAAGACTTTAATTCCGGTGGGAACAGCGATGATCATGGTGGTGATCATAAAGAACATCCGCAGCCAACCGGGGGTCCCGCTGGTGAACATATGGTGCGCCCAGACAATTAAGCCGAGGAAACTAATGGCGAGACTAGAATAGGCGATCGCCTGATAACCAAAAATGGGCTTACGCGCATGAACGGGGAGAATATCGGAGATCAGCCCAAAAAAGGGCAGAATCATGATGTAAACGGCCGGGTGTGAGTAAAACCAAAATAAGTGCTGGTAAACCACAGGGTCGCCGCCGCCGGTGGGGTTAAAGAAATTGGTTCCCGCCAAGAGGTCAAAGGAGAGCAAAATCAAGGCGGCGGCGAGGACGGGGGTGGAGAGTAAAATTAGGGCGGAAGCTGCTATCATTGCCCAACACATAAGGGGCATATCATTTAGCCCCATGGTGGGTATACGCATTTTAAAGATGGTGACGGAGAAGTTGACGGCTCCTAAAATTGATGAGGTTCCCAATAGCAAAATGCTGAGAATCCAAATTTCTTCGCCGACTTTACCTGTCACTAAACTGAGGGGAGGATAGGAAGTCCAACCCGCTTGGGGCGCTTCGATGAGGAAACTGGCTAATAATAGCAGTCCGCCGGGGGGAATTAGCCAAAAGGCGACGGCGTTCAGTTTCGGAAAAGCCATATCCCTGGCTCCAATCATCAGGGGAATTAGATAATTGGCAAATCCTGCGCCGGCTGGGACGATCCACAGGAAGATCATGATCGTTCCGTGGACGGTGAACAGGCTGTTATACATTTCTGGATCGACAAGATCCGGGTCGGGGGTGGCTAGTTCGGTGCGGACGATACCAGCCATAAACCCGCCAATTAGATAAAAGATAAAGGAAGTGACCAGATATTGAATCCCGATCACTTTATGGTCGGTGCTGAAGCCAAAAAAGTCCAGAGGGCGACGTTCTCCCTCTTGGTTACTCATGGCTGAGTCGCCTGTGATGTTTATTTGTGCTTGAGCCATATATGAAAAAGTGAAAGGGTTAACCGGAGTTTTGGCTATGTGTTCAGAAAATTATGAGATTTGGGCACTAAAGCCCGACCTGATGATGGTGATGTGGTAACTTGGCGATCGCCTGATGCTGATCAATCCCCATTTGTGCCACATAGGGGGCGAGAAATTCACCCTCGGACATATCCCTGGGATTAGTGGCTAGGGTTGGTTGTTGGTCTGGGTTGTTAGCAAAGCTATTTTCTGCTACCCAGGCTTCAAATTCTTCGGGGGTATGAACTACCATTGCTGTCCGCATAGCTCCGTGATAACCGCCACAGAGTTCGGCACAGACTACATTATAAGTTCCGACTCGGTTGGGTTTAAACCTAAGTTCGGTAGTGCGTCCGGGGATAGCGTCTTGTTTAAGGCGGAGTTCAGGAACCCATAGGGCGTGAATCACATCCTGAGCGCTGATGTTTAATTGCACTTCCTGATCAACAGCTACATGAAGTTCCCCAGAAATTACCCCTTTATTTTGATAGTTAAAGATCCAGGCATATTGAAGACCATTAACATCAATAGTTAGATCTGCAGGTGAGCCTACTTCTTCGGGAGATGCACCAATCCCGAGGGAGATTTGCTGACCCCGTGGGGTGAGATCTTCTGTATCTGTATCAGATAAGGAAGCGGCGATCGCCGATCCCGACATCTTAGCGTGATCCGCCATAGAGTGGGAACCCGATGCCATAGGGTCTAATCCCCCCATTTGGTTATATATGTCGAAACTATAAATTCCGATCCCCAAAACGATAACTGCTGGAATTGCCGTCCACACAATTTCTAGGGGAATATTGCCATGAATGGGGGGGCCGTCGGTATTGTCGCCGGTACGGCGACGGAACCGAATTAAGGAGACAACTAAAGCCCCCTCAACTAATAGCACCAAACCAAAGGCAATGGTCATCATTAAATCAAAAAGTTGATCGACCTCTGCGGCTTCGGGAGAAGCTGCTACAGGTAATAAGTCATGGTTGTGACCATACCAGAGGCTAATCAGAGTAATGGCAATCCCGACTAACAAAGTCCAGATTGAGCTAGGAATGTTCACGAAAACCCCCTGCTGTAAAAGTTCTATCGCCATCCTATCTTACCGCAATTGACCAAACTGCACAGATGACCCAGGGCGGCGGAGAGTGAAAGTTGCACAGTTGGGGCAGATAAGTCAAAATTATGCCATTGACTAGGTGTGAGACTCATGACCAATACTGTCTATCAGACTGACCAAATCTCAACCCAACAACTTCCTCAAGAAAAAATTCGCCGCCTGGTGTGGAAACTATGTATTGCTACTTGGCTACTGATGGCTGTTGGTAGTGCTACTAGGGTGATGAATGCCGGATTGGCTTGCCCGGATTGGCCTTTGTGTTATGGTCAACTGGTTCCTACGGCTCAGATGAATTTGCAAGTTTTCTTAGAATGGTTTCACCGACTCGATGCCGGCTTAATTGGTTTGGGTACGACCTACTTAGTGGGTTTATCCTGGTGGCATCGACAACATCTTCCGGGCTGGATGCCTTGGGCTTCTACTTTGGCTCTGTTTATGGTGGTGTTTCAGGGGATTCTCGGTGGTTTGACTGTGACTGAACTATTGCGGTTTGATATCGTTACGGCTCATCTGGGAACTGCGTTATTATTTTTCTCGACCCTAATGGCGATCGCTTTTACTCTTATGCCTTATCAAGCAACTGGTAATGCTGGATATTTGCCCTGGGTGAGTCTGGCTGCTGCTATCGGTGTATATCTCCAAAGCCTCTTAGGTGGCTTGGTCGCTTCTCAGTGGGCTTTGCATCAGTGTTTTGGTGCTTCTCAACTGTGCGCGGTGATGAATAGTCATATCCTGGGAGTAGTCCCGCCTACTTTGATCACCCTTGGGGTGGTGACTTTAGCTAGGCGTACTTCTGCCCTCAATCCCATGATACGACGATTGGCTTATAGCGCCGGTCTTTGTGTCATTGCACAAATTTTGTTAGGTGTGGCAACCTTTAAGCTACATTTACAGGTTGAACCTCTGACGATCGCCCATCAGGGCATGGGAGCTATACTATTAGGCATTTTAGTCGCTCTCACTGTTTTGGGATGCCGCGATCGCCAACTGTCTCCCCAGGAAAATCGCCGATTTTTGGGGATGTAACTCGATTTAATTGACCAAGGACATTGGCCATTATCCCGGAAATATCGGCTCGGTGTTCTGATTAACTACTCATAACCAATTATCCATGCAAGAGATTATTCAGACTAACTCATCTCGACACCACCATAACCCGCTACAAGTGCTGAAAAGCTACTATCAACTTACTAAACCTCGAATTATTTTGTTATTGCTGATCACAACGGCGGCGGGAATGTGGTTGGCTGCAGAAGGGGAAGTTGATCCTCTGCTGCTGTTGGTGACTATGGTGGGGGGAACCTTAGCTTCTGGGGCTGCTAATACCATTAACTGTCTTTACGATAGTGATATTGACTATATTATGGAACGCACCCGCTGGCGGCCTATTCCTTCCGGACGGGTGAAGCCTCGCGATGCCATGATTTTTGCGATCGCCTTAGCTATTGCTTCTTTTACCCTCCTAACTGTTTTTGCTAACCTCCTGGCTGCTTTATTGGCTATGTCCGGTATTGTCTTCTATGTGGCAATTTACACCCACTGGCTGAAGCGCCACAGTACCCAAAATATTGTCATTGGTGGCGCAGCCGGGGCTATCCCTCCCCTGGTAGGATGGGCAGCAGTAACCGGCGATTTGAGTTGGGCCGCGGTGTTGCTGTTTGTGATTATCTTTTTATGGACCCCTCCCCATTTTTGGGCTCTGGCTATTATGATCCGCGATGAATATCAGGATGTGGGTGTCCCTATGCTTCCAGTTATTGAAGGAGATGAACTCACAGCCCAACAAATTTGGGTTTATAGTCTGATTTTGATTCCTACCAGTCTGTTATTGGTTTATCCACTCCATACCAGTGGCTGGGTTTATGGGGCGATCGCTTTAGTATTGGGGGCTATTTTTCTCCAGAAGGCTTGGGAATTACTCCAAACTCCCCACAACCGTGATGTGGCGCGATCGCTATTCAAGTATTCGATTCTGTATCTGATGCTACTCTGTGCAGGTATGGTCGTTGATAGTCTCCCCGCTACCCATGACATGACTATGGCTGTCGCGCAAACTTGGCAAACTTGGGTCGGAGTTAATAGTTGACAGTTGACCGTTGAGCGTTGACAATTAATTCATTCCCCTATTCCCACCATGACCGGGGGTAGGGGTTTTTTTCTAATATGAAAGAAATTGATCAAGTCGTCGCCGCCTTGGAGAGTCAAGACTATCGAGAGGCGGCGAAATTACTTAAAAAATTACAAAAGGAATCGCCCCAAAATCCTTGGGTGCAGTTTTATGTCGGACGCTGGTATGAGGCGACCGATAAATTAGCGTCCGCTGAAAAGGTTTATCGAAAATTACTCAAAACTACCACCAATCCTAAAGTTATAGACCAGGCGCGTCAGGGGGTCAAGCGCTTAGAAACTATTGAACAACAACGCCGCCAAAATGCGATCGCAGATGCTAAGGCTAATCCCCGCAATTGTGAACCGGGAGTATTGATATTAGAACCTATTCCCTCAGAATATAAGCCAGAAGCCGCTAAGATTCTAGCACGGATTCTTAAAACTGATGCCTATAGCGCTCGGATGCAGTTACAAAGTAGGGGATGGCGACTTTATAAGACCGGAGAAATGGGAGAGTTGGGGGTATATGGTCAAGAAATGCGATCGGCTAATATTCCCGTGTTTTGGGTGTCTTTAACTGACCTGGAAAAATTGCACGTCTTTCGGGTCTGTTATGTGCAATCTCTTCAGCCACAATTGGGCGTGGTTTGTTTGGATGAAAGCGATCGCCTGGGAATGTTAAATTTGAATTGGTCCGAAGTTAGCCAGCGAGTCGAAGGTTTATTACCTTTATTTGCAGAAACTATGGATTATGATCCTCGCCGCAGTAGAGGCGATCGCTTTCGCCACAAAGAAGTTACCCAGGACTATGCAAAAATCTATGATCTGCATTTACCTGGTCGTAATTCCATCATCAGGTTTTGTGATGTCACTTATGATTTTAATCAGGCTATTAAGTTAGAAAAAGTTGATCATCAACAAACCGCACGTCTTCAGTGGAATAGTTTATTAGATAGGTTAAATCAAAACCTGAAAAATATACCAGTCTCGTCAGAATTTACCCCTTTTGCTGAAACCGTCTTAGATTATACACAACTCCTCAGCCGGATTAAATCTTATATTGATTTAGATCGCAAGTCCGAGACCCCCTGGGACTCAGCCTTTCAGCTTTACAGTGGCTTGGTTTTTCTTAAATTGTCTCAACATTAGCAATGACGCAATTACGGCCTTTACTTTTGGCTTCATAAAGCGCTGCATCAGCTAGTTTAATTAATGATTCTGGACTGTGAGCATTACTCGGCACTTCACAAGCCACCCCCAAAGAAAGAGTTACATAGTCGGAAACCTCCGATTTTTTATGTTCAATTTCTAGGGCTCTCATTTGATGTTGAATTCTATCAGCTACTTGTAGTGCGCCCTTAATCCCAGTATTGGGCAATACTATCACAAATTCTTCACCACCATAGCGACTAGCAAGATCCGTAGAACGTTGGGCACAATTTTCTAAGATTTTCGCAATCTGTTTGAGGCATTCATCCCCCACCTGGTGGCCGTAGGTGTCGTTATAGGCTTTAAAAAAGTCTACATCACACATAATCACAGATATCGGTTCAGGTTCCCTTAATAATCTTTGCCATTCCCGTTTTAAGTGAATATCAAACTGTCGCCGATTCGCTACTCCAGTTAGTCCGTCTAGGCTGGCTAGGCGTTCTAATTCTTGATTTACTGTTTGGAGTTTCGCGTGTAATTCTCCCTGTTGAATGGCTACAGCAATCGGAGTAGCCAGAGACCGCAACGCTTCGATTTCTTCAGGTTGCCAACCTCGGGTATTATCGCACTGATGGATTACCAGTAAACCCCATAAACAATGGGGATATTCAGTTCCCCATGATGGCAAATCTGGGTGGCGATGAATAATCGGTAAAATCAGCTTAGACTTAACTTGTAAATCTTCTAATTTATCGCGTAAATTAACGGGAATATTAGCTTTATCAACATTAGACATCGACCAAATTTTGATATAATTAGCAGCACCCATATCCGTGATAACTTCCGACAAACCAGAGTAGTTAATTGCTGTTCCTAACAAAGGTTGCCAAGGGGGAGATACTGACTCCATAACTACCCGATAATTGCCATCATTTTCCAGACGATAAATTAAGGCGCGATCGCTAACTAGAAATTCCCGGATTTGATTAACAGTACATTCTAAAACTTGTTCTAAATCTAGACATTCATGAATTCTTTGGACAATTGCTCTTAACATTCTTTCCCGTTCCGCATGACTCCATAATTCTTGTTCTGCTTCCTGACGTTCCGTGATATCTGTGGAAACTACCAATAAATATGGGGTTTGACCATCGTTACCAATTAAGGGTATTTTATTAGTCTGAAACCAACGAACTACTCCATTTTTTAATCTCACCGGTTCCGCAGCAATTAGTCGCGGTTTACCTGAAGTCATAATTTCGCGATCGCTTGCCAAAATATAATCATTTTGATACTGCTTATGATTCAAGTCTGCATGGGTTTTTCCCATCATATTATCTACAGTAGTTCCATATAAATTCGCCATGGCACGATTAGCTAAAGTCAACCTTCCGTCCCAATCTTTAATAAAAATTATATTGGGGTTAGCATCAATTACCATCCTTAATAAGGCTCGTTGTTTTTCTAAAGCTAATTTAGCTATTTCCGATTTATGACTTTCCCAAGTTAAGCCTAAATCCTGTTCTTTAATTTGGTGTTGCTGTCGCTGTAGAGTAATTTGATATTCTATGCGTTTGAGCATTTCTTGTTCATGGAAAGGTTGGGTTATATAATCCGCAGCACCTACATCAAAAACCGTATGCTTATTCAACAAATCACCCCTACTTTCCATGATAATAACTGGTATTTTTTGAAATTTTGATTTCGATTTCAGCCAATTACATAACTCATAGCTATCTCCATCGTGTAATTTGCTATCTAACAAAATTAAATTTAATGGCCATGATTGAATTGCATGATAAGCTAGTTTTAATCCGATTACTAGATTAACTTCATATCCATGATTTTGTAAGATATTTTGTGGTAAACTATGATCATCATTTACCACATCTCCTGCAATCCATAAAATTTTCCCTCGGTCTTCCATTAACTCATTCATAAGTCACCCTGCTCAAAATCTACGAATTACCTAAAAATCCAGATTTTGAGTATCGCGGAAAAACTTAAATGGCGATGTCCATAAACCTAGATTTTTATCGGATTGTTGGCATTTTACTCAACACCTTGCGCCTTTCATAAATTTGACAATCCATAACATATATAGTATTCCCAAAATCCATAGCATTATTACAGTTGAACGCCAAAGCACTTTACAGATACATACATAAGTATGGCCGAGGGGACTGCCATATACAAATTTTCTTCAACAAAGCTGCCGACTCCGCCAACTTTGGGCAAATTATTTGTGGCGCTATTAGGTATTAAGCCATTTTGACTAGCCTAAAATTTTAAAAAAACCTAATTTCTTAATAAAGACTTTAGATTGTTTTTGGGCTATAAAACCTAAGTTCTCTAATATGTCGATTCTGGCACAGGCTAGGTTTTCCTGTCAATAGGGTAGTTGCAATAACCCAATTTTCTTAACAAAATTAAACTATTTATTTAAATTTGGGAAAAGTAAAGTAAAATTGTGTTCCTAGTCCGGGGTTAGACTCTAACCAAATTTTGCCCCCATAGCTTTCAATGATTTTTTTGCAGATAGATAAGCCTATACCTGTACCCGGATACTTTTTGAAAGTATGTAGACGGGTAAAGATTTTAAAGATATTCTCAAACTCTTGGGAGTCAATACCAATACCATTATCAGCACAGCAAAATATCCAGTTAGTGTCTGTTTCTTGACAGGAGATATTGATTAATGGTGCCAAATCATCAGAACGATATTTAATGGCATTACTAATGAGATTTTGAAACACCTCAGTCAAATGAATATTATTAGCTTTAATTTGGGGCAAATTATTATATTTAATCTGGGCGTTATTTTTTTCTATTTCTAATCTTAAATCCACAAGTATCTGCGCTAAAACTTGGTTACAATCAATTAATTCTAAAGCTGGAGAATGTGTATCACAGCCACAGTAAATTAATAAATCTTGAATCATCCTTTGCATCCGAATTGACGCATTAATAATATGATTAACATATTCTCTCGGTTTTTCTTTCAATTGATCAGAACATTCTATCTGGAGTAACTGAGCAAAAGCCTTTAAGCTAGTCAGCGGTTGCTGTAGGTCATGGGAGACCACAGAAGCAAATTGTTCAAGTTCCTGATTAGATCTGAGTAGTTGTTGATTTAGTTGTTCTAGGCGTGCATTTTGTTCCGCTAGTTGTCGCTTCTGGCGAACAATAGTAAGTTGGTTCTCAACCCTCGCCAAAATTTCCAGTAATTCAAAAGGCTTAGAAATATAATCAACCCCTCCCACATTAAAGCCTTTAACTTTTTCGGATACATCTTTAAGCGCACTTAAAAAAATGATAGGAATATCCTTAGTTTCTGATTTTTCTTTGAGGATTTTGCAAACATCATAGCCGTTTAAATTAGGCATCATGATATCAAGTAAAATCAGATCTGGCGGTTCAAATAAAGCTACATTTATGGCTTGTTTACCATTAATCACCCGCCGGACATCGTAGCCATTCTCGGTTAACATGGTAAATAAAAACTGTAAATTTTCGGGTTTATCATCGACAATTAAAATATCTCCTTTGTTTTTATTAACTGCTAAATTATCCATGGTTGTATGGCTCCATTAAATCAATAATTTGGTCAAATAAAAGATGATTAACATACCAATTTAAACCTTCAATAATTACCGTATGTTCGGGAGGGATTTGAGCAATTAAGCCCCTAAGTTGAGATTCCCTGGCTGCCATAGCTGCTCGATAGAATTGTTTAATCCATTCATAGTCTAAAATATCAATATCCTTTGTAGTTAAACGAGGTGGCCCCAAGGAGGATGAGGAAGAAGAGTTAGAAATAGATTTGCCATAAATGTAGTTTACCCCAAGATTGGCACTAATGCAATCAAGAAGAGTTTTAATATTAAAAGGTTTGTGGATTAAGTCGTTACAGCCTGTAGCCAGAATTGAGGCTCGCTCAGACTCAAAAGCATGAGCGGTAATCGCAATAATGATGGTAGACCGACCCTCTGGAGTTTGTCGAATCTTCTGGGTAGCTTGATAACCATCCATAACCGGCATTCTCATATCCATTAAAATTAGGTGTGGATGCCATAGTTGCCATAAATCGCAAGCCTGTTGACCATTTTCGGCTTCTTGGACTTGAAAACCCAAGGGAGTTAAAATATTAACTAATAGTTGGCGATGATTAAAATTATCTTCCACTAAAAGAATCCGATAATTAGGTTGATTGGGAGCCATATTAATGCAGCTAATGTCATCAAGAGTTAATTCTTCTTCCGGGAGATATTCGATGTCAATATTTTCAGATTTGATGACTTCAACGGGGATATTAAACATAAATTTTGCCCCCCCATCTACCACACTAACAATGGTAATTTTTCCACCCATTAAACTAACATATTGCTGAGAAATTGCTAAACCCAAACCAGTACCTTGTTGATGTCTGCGACCCACGTCGGTTTGTACAAATGGTTTAAATAAGCGTTCTTGTTCGTCGGGAGTAATACCAGGTCCGGTATCTTCTACCTCAAAATAAAGTTGGCTAACAGAGCTAACAAATGATACCCGCAGGGTGACAGAACCAGCATCAGTAAACTTGATGGCATTATCTAGTAAATTGACTAAAACTTGCCTAAGTTTTGACTCATCAGTTTGGACATAATCAGGAATATCTTGCTGTAACTGTATATTCATCACTAAATTCTTAGAACTCGCCTTAATTTGGAGCATGGTATTAATCCGCTTTAGTAAAGTTATCAGGTTAAAATTGGTAGGATTTAAGGTTACTGCTCCGGCTTCTATTTTAGATAAATCTAGGACTTCATTAATTAGGGATAATAGATATTTTCCTGATTGTTGGATGATTTGTAGATACTCTTGTTGTTGGGAAGTAAGACCGTAATTTTGCCCTAAAAGTTGGGTAAAACCCAGAATAGCATTTAAAGGGGTACGGAGTTCATGACTCATATTGGCTAAAAATTCGCTTTTAGCTCGGTTGGCGGTGTCGGCGGCTTCTTTGGCTTGTTGAAGTTGGGTAAATAGTTCGGCTTGGTAGATAGCTACTCCCAACTGTCGAGCAATTTGGGTTAGTAATTTTACTTCATGGTGGAGCCATTTACGGGATTCTTTTTGGTAGGTGGCTAATATACCCCACAGGGTTTCACCTACATAAACAGGAACTCCTAGATATGCTTGAATATTGAGACTTTTTAATAGTTTAATCTGACTTTCCGAAATACTACTATCTTGGTGACTATCAGCCATGACAACCTGACCTGATTTAAGATGCTTGACTACGAGTTTAATATGGGGAGATTCTTGGTTGTGTTTTGCGGATATGATTCGCAAATCTGGTAATAATAAATGGTGGTAGTAATTGTCAGGGTTTTTAAATTTATGAATGACCACACTATCACAGCCTAAAATTTGTTGTACGTCTTTGGTAGTATTGTCAAAAATCTGATCTAGTTCTAAGGTTTGACTAATCTGTTGAATGAGTTGGGTAATTGCCATTTCCCTGACTAGACTTTCTCGCAAGGCTTCCTCTGCTTGAGTTCGGTCATTTAATTCTACTTGTAACTGATGATATAGTTCAGCTTGGTAAATAGCGATCGCCAGTTGAGTTGCTAATTGTTTAAGAAGCTGAATTTCCCAATTTTCCCAGTTTCGCAGATGTGCTACATGATGGACAATTAATAGCCCCCATAAATTATCTCCCTGATAAATTGGCACAGAAATCCGAGATTTTGCTTGCAGATTAAAGGAATAATGCTGAGGAGAAAATGCTCTGAGATTAGCATCATTATCATAGATAATTAATGGTTCTTTTTGGTCATTTTGTTGGCCATGATTATACAAATAATCCTGATATTTACAGCCCAGAATTGTGTCGATTCCTGGCACAATTGACTCATGGGTAACAGTGGCTAAATTTTGGTCATGACAGCGGAGAATTAACACCCTATCTAAGTCAAGCAAGTGACGCAATTCATTAACTGTATTTTGCAGAATATCATCCAGGTCAAGAGATTGACTAATATGGAGAGTTAGTTGATACAGAAGATGCTCTCTTTCTGCCTGTTGGCGTAGGTGTTCTTCGGTTTTTTTTCGGTTAGTAATATCTTCAGCAATGCGAGCAACCCTCACTACATCGCCTCGCTCATTTTTAATAGGGAAAGCGCGATCGCAAATCCACAGCATATCACCATCAGGCTTAAATATGCGATATTCTATAAACCTAGATTGAGCATATTCTTGATAGGAAAAATTGACGATTACTGACTGTAAATCATCAGGATGTACGGCTTCTAACCAGGAGCCGGGATCATCATAAACAGCCTGACAACTACGACCCCAAATTTTTTCATAGGCTGGACTGATATAAAACAATTTGTCTCCCCTAGGACTGGTAAGCCAGAAAACATCTTGAATATGATTAACTACTTGGCTAAATCTCTCTTCACTTTCCTGTAGAGCTTCTTGGGTTTTACAGCGCTCTGTAATATCGCGAAAACAAACTACATAAAATGGTCTTTGTAACCACTCAGTTTCAGCGACAGTCATTTCTACCATGACCAGTCCCCGTTCTGGGTTAAGAATTCCCAATTGTGCTACATCTCCCACAGTTATTGGTAGTCCTAACTCATGGTTAATTAACTCTTCGGAAGTGCGTCCAAATAAATTTAATCCAGCGGGATTGACTGCATGAACTATTCCTTGGCAATCTACCATTAAAATACTATCAGAAATACTATTAAAAATTACTTGTAAACGAGCTTCGCTTTCTTGAAGTTGGGATTCTATGAGTTTGTGGGAAGTAATATCTTGGGCGGTTCCTAAGACTTGTACAGCCAGACCATTGGCATCTTTGGTAAATGGCACTTCCTGGGCTCGCAACCAGCGATAGGAGCCATTTTTATGGCGCATCCGGTATTCAATATCTAAAACTTCTCCCTCTGATAAGGCAGAGACTTGCTCTAATATGGTTTCTAATATAGGTAAATCATCGGGGTGAATCTGCTCCCAGAAAAAGCGATCGCCCAGCTTTTGTAAATCTTCTGGAGAAAAACCTAGGATGTTAATAATTTGGTTATTTACATAAACATTTTGTAAGTTTTTGGGTTCATAAATATATATGAGTTTTGGAAAACTATTAATGATGGTCTCTATAAATAATTTGTCTTCATATAAATTGGGGGTACGGTGATTAGGATCTGAGGAAATTGTCTGATGATTATGGGCTTGACCCAAAGCTAAACTTAATCTGAGCGATCGCTCTATTTCCTCAAGAATAAGTCTATTTATGGGCAGATAATCTGTGGCACCCATATTCAAAGCAGCTAGACCCGCTTCTGAGTTGTCCACTAAGGCAATAACTGGGGTAGGTAGTACCCGATCAATCCAATCTCGAAGCAAATATGTAGTATAATCAATAAGGTAAAGATGATATTCAGGGAAAGTCTGCTCGAAAGGCTCTAAGGTAGGGGAGTATCGCTCTAATTTAACAGAAAGCGATCGCATAAATTGTAGCAACTGTCGTAGTTGAACTTCATAAGCATCATCATTTGTTACCAGGAGAATATTAAAGGGTCCGTAGTTCATAACATTCTCACCTTCTCTTGAGTCATAGTTAACAGGAAAGATCTGGCAACCCAAACTAACCCCGGAGTTACTGATAGTTACCATTGTACCAGTATAGATGCCAATATATGGCTGATGATGCAACCAGGGTTTTTTGGGGTAAAACTGTTTATACATGACAAACACCAAATACCTTAGTATATATTATGATAATTACTATGAATGGCGAACCCGCACATATTTTAGGTATGGAATTTGAATATCCTAATGATCCAGTACCTCTCAACTCACCTTTTTACATCGATCGCCCACCTATTGAAGAACTAGCCTACCGAGAAATACAGAAACCGGGAAGTGTGATCCGTATTCGTGCCCCTAGGAAAATGGGAAAAAGTTCTCTGTTGCAAAGAATTTTAGCTTATGGTAAACAAAACAATTATCATGTAGTTAATTTAGATTTGAGACAAACTGAAACCTCAATGTTATCAGATCTGAATCGTTTTCTGCGGTGGTTTTGTGCCATTGTCGGTCATTGCCTAAATTTACCATCTAGGTTAGATGACTATTGGGATGAGGATATCGGCAGTAAAGTTAGCTGTACAATTTATCTAAAATACTTGCTAGATTTAATCGATGCACCTCTGATCATAACCATTAATGAAGTTAACTATCTGTTTGAGTATCCCCAAGTAGCGGGGGAGTTTTTGCCGATGTTGCGGTCTTGGCATGAGGAAGCTAGACAATCGGAAGAAATGCAAAAATTGCGATTAGTTATGGTACATTCAACGGAGGTTTATATTCCCCTAAAATTAAATCAATCTCCCTTTAATGTGGGACTCCCGATCCGACTGCCATTTTTTACTCCTGAACAGGTTAAAGATTTAGCCAAACGTCATGAAATAGAGGATGATGATGGCAATTTAGTCACGGATTTAATGGATATGGTGGGAGGCCATCCCTACTTAGTTAGGTTAGCTTTATATCATCTGGTAGTGACCGATAATAATGACCATAAAAGCATGGGCGATCGCCTCCAAAAAATCCTCAGCGAAGCCTATACACAAGGAGGCATTTATAATCAACACCTGTGCGAACAATTAGCAATTCTTAAAGAGCAACCGGAACTATTACAAATTTTGCGGGCAATTGTGATGTCCAATGAAGGGATTATGGTGGAACCCATTGCTGCTTATAAATTGGAAAGTTTGGGGTTGGTCAAGCTAGAAGGAAATCAAGCGATCGTCAGTTGTCAACTCTATCGCCAGTATTTTAAATACCTCCATGAAAAGGGAATCTTTAATCAATATTCTCGCCTCCATGAATTAGAATCGATAAATCAGCAACTTGAGAAACTAGCTAATATAGATGATTTGACTCAAGTCCCCAATCGTCGTTTTCTGTTTTCCTATTTAGAAAAACAATGGCAAAAACATAGTCAGAGAGGGGAGATTATTTCTCTGATTTTGTGTGATATTGACTGCTTTAAGCTCTATAATGATACCTATGGACATATTGCCGGGGATCAGTGCTTACAAAAAGTAGCGAAAGTTATGGAATCTAGTCTTCATCATCCCACGGATATAGTAGCGCGTTATGGGGGCGAAGAATTAGCGATTATTTTACCAGAAACTACATCAATGCAAGCCTTAAATTTAGCGGAAATCATTCGCAAAAATATTAAACTCTTGAAGATAGTGCATGAAAAATCCTTATGTGCAGATAAAATTATTACCCTGAGTATGGGAGTAGCTAGTATAATTCCCAAAACCCACATCAACCACTTTTACTTAATGCAAGCGGCTGATGAAGCATTATATCAATCCAAAAATCAAGGACGCGATCGCATAACTGCTAAGGATCTAACTATCACCCTTTAGTCACCATTCCCGATAACCAGACTTTCCAGGTTCTCCCTTGCTTTGTAGTATGAATACATCTATTTATCAAGTTGGTGGAAGTTTACCAACGGGTCATATTAGTTATGTAGAACGCCATGCAGATGCCGAACTTTATCAGGCTTTAAAACGGGGGGAATTTTGTTATATTTTCAATGCGCGCCAGATGGGAAAATCATCTTTAATGGTGCGGACTATGCACCGCTTACAACAAGATGAATTTATCTGTATAAGCCTAGATATGACTCAGGTGGGCGGGGAAATCATTAACCCTCAACAATGGTATAAGGGAGTAATTGTTAATCTGTGGCTTAGTTTAAAATTAAAGAATAAGTTTGATTATAAACAATGGTGGAAAGACCATGATGATTTATCCTTTATTCAGCGACTAGAACAGTTTGTTCATCAGGGAATTTTGGCGAATATTTCCTGCCAAAAAATCGTGATTTTTATTGATGAAATAGACAATTTATTGAGCCTGAATTTTCCGACGGATGATTTCTTTGCATTTATTCGCTTTTGCTATAATCAACGGGCGACTAACCCCGAATATAATCGCCTGACATTTGTTTTGTTAGGGGTAGCTACTCCTGGGGATTTAATTCGCGATCGCACTCGCACCCCTTTTAATATTGGTACAGCCATCAAACTCTCAGGATTTACCCCAGAAGAAGCCGAACCTTTAGCCCAAGGTTTAGAGGCTAAATTTGGTTGTGGAAAAACCCTAATTAGAGAAATTATCAAATGGACAGACGGGCAACCATTTTTAACTCAAAAAATCTGTAGATTAATGATGACTATGGGAACCGAAACCGAAGCCCATTCTCTCTTAAAAGGATTAGAGGTATTTTGGGTTGAGTCGATTGTCTATCGGTACATTATCGACCGTTGGGAATCTCAAGACGAACCGGAACACCTGCGAACTATTCGTAATCGTATCCTCTATAATCAGCGATTTGTCGGACGCTTACTGAGTATCTATCAACAGGTATTAGATAATCATCATATCAAGGCTGATGATAGTCGAGAACAAATAGAACTATTGTTATCAGGATTAGTCCTAGAAGAACAGGGCAATATCCGAGTCAAAAACCGCATATATCAAGCTATATTTAATCGTGAATGGGTGCGAGAGCAATTAATGGTGTTAAGACCGTATTCTCAAGCATTTGAAGCCTGGATACAATCAGAAAAAACAGATATTTCTCGTTTATTAAGAGGTCAAGCCTTGCAAGATGCTCAACATTGGTCTCATCAGAAAAGCCTCAGTGATGACGACTATCAATTTTTGTCAGCCTCGACGGAATTAGAAGCCTTAGAAGTCAAAAAAACCCTGGAAATTGAGCGTGCCCAAACTATAGAATTGCAACTGGTAGCCCAGCAAAAAACGACGAGACTGCAAAGATTACTTTTAGGGGCAGTTAGTGGAGGTTTTGCGATTACATTAATTCTGGGTTTATCGACATTTTGGCAATATCGACAAGCTAAGATTAGCCAAATTCACGCCCTCACGCAATCCTCAGAAGCCTTCGTCGCCCTCAACCGTCCTTTAGAGGCACTGTTACAAGCTATTAAAGCCCAAAAATCTCTAAAACACCTGGTCTGGTCTGACTCCGCAATGAAGGATCAAGTTGAGTCGGTGCTATCACAAACGGCTTATAGTATTCAAGAGTTTAACCGCTTTTCTGGACATAGGGGTTCTATTAATAATATTAGTTTCAGTCCTGATGGCAGATTAATTGCTTCTGTGGGTCAGGATAAAACGGTGAAACTGTGGCAGCCAGATGGTGAACTTTGGGCTAATATAAGCAGCTTTGGCGATGAAACGATCGCCATTAATTTCAGCCCGGATAATCACCAAATAGCCGTTGGGGTGAGGGATGGAAATGTGCAAGTTTGGAATGTCAAACCAACTCCCCCCACCCTCGAATATTCCTGGGAGGCACACCAACAACCTGTGATGTACGTCGTCTTTAGTCCTGATGGTAAAATGATCGCCTCAGTTAGTCTTGATGGCAGTGCCAAACTGTGGAAAATTAACGGAGAATTACTCACTACCCTAACCAATGATGGCATCCCACGGCGGGCGATCGCCTTTAGTCCTGATGGTGAAACGATCGCCGTTGGTGGAGAATCAGGAATTATCGAACTTTTTAAATCCAATGGTTCCCCCTTAAAAACTTTGCCCCATCATCAAGGAGAAGTGATGGCGATCGCCTTTAGTCCCGACTATGATCAACTGGTTTCAGCTAGTCGCGATCGCACCATAAAAATTAGCAATACCAAGGGAGAAATCCTCCAAACCATCAAAGACCATGATGATGAAGTTTGGGCTATTGCCTTTAGTCCAGACCGCCAATTTATCGCCTCTGGGAGTCGCGACCAAACCGTGCGATTGTGGAAAAAAAGCCCCATAGATCAACTGTACTACCCCCGGGAAGTATTTCGCAGTCACCAGGGCGAAGTTGATGCTGTCTCCTTTAGTCCCGATAGCCAAACCCTAGTTTCTGGGTCTTGGGATCGGACTTTACGACTGTGGAAAACCCATCATCCCCTGATGACCAACTTTCCGGCTCATGAGGGAGAAATTTGGGATATTGTGTTTAATCCCACCTCTGGGGTCATGGCTTCTGCTTCTAGTGACCAAACCATCAAGTTATGGGACTTCATGGGAAACCCCCTAGCCACCTTGACAGGTCATATCACCAGAGTCAACCAACTCGCCTTTAGTCCTAATGGAGAATGGTTAGCCTCCAGTTCCCATGATGGTACTGTGAAACTATGGAACTTGGCATCTAATTCCGTCCACCGTAACTTCACGGACCATCAAGCCAGTGTTTGGGGGCTGCAATTTACCCCAGATAGCCAAAAACTGGTGACAGCGAGTTGGGATAATACCCTAAAAATGTGGGACAAATATGGCAATATTCTCCAGGTTTTCAGCGGACATACCGGGGCGGTTTGGGGGGTTGATATTCGTTCTGATGGTGAGATGATGGTGTCTAGTTCCCATGATAATATGCTCAAACTCTGGGGTTTAGATGGTAGATTGTATTCTAGGCTAAATGGTCATAAAGATGGCGTCTGGTCTGTGTTGTTTAGCCCTGATGGTGATCTGATCGCCTCTGGAAGTCGCGATCGCACTGTCAAATTGTGGCTGTGGGACCCCACCGCACAAACTTACAACCTTGACCACACCCTATCAGGTCATCAGGGTATCGTGATTCAAGTAGCCTTTAGCAATAATGGACAATACCTGGCTTCTGCTAGTGAGGATCAAACCGTCAGGGTCTGGAGTCGCTATGGTGATAGCCTAGTTCATTTGGGGGGAAACTGTGGCATGGTCAGAAGCGTAGAATTTAGCCCTGATGACCAAATTCTGGCTAATGGGGGGGCTAATGGCACGATCACCCTCTGGCAAATTGACAATATTTTGGGTCTCAATACCCTAGAATATGCCTGTGATTGGATAGGGGATTATTTACGCACTAACCAGAATTTAGAAACCAGCGATCGCCGTCTTTGTGAATTTTAGGCCAAGGATAACTATGGATCTGCCTTCGTTTTTGTGGTTATGGAAAATCGCCGCCTGGTCTATGGGTCTTTCCATCACCGCTTATCTGATTTTAGGAATGACAGGGGGTTGGATGTTCATCTGTCGCCAGCAAAACGCTTCCCGTCCTCTGTGGTTGCGACCCCTTCATTATGCGATCGGTATGATTATGGTCATTTTAGTTCTATTGTTGTTAACTGTGGGCATCATCGGAACTATTGGTCACTATGGAAACCTAGGACACTCTGTGCATCTTCCGGCTGGTTTGACCGTCGTGGCTTTAGTCTTGCTTTCCGCCTGGAGTGCCCACCAAATTAACCCAGAAAAATCTTGGGCGCGATCGCTTCACATTACTACCAATGTTATTCTATTCTTGAGTTTTGCGATCGTCTCCCTCAGCGGTTGGGTCGTCGTTCAAAAATACCTGCCCTAATTTAACCTGCCCGAAAACTTAATCTGACTTAATCATGAACGGCAACAGCTTTAAACACCTGTGGTTTTCTATGATGGTTCTCCAGATCATGGGGGCAATATTACCATCAACAGCGATCGCCAGCCCAGACGACCCCACCTCAGACACCTGGGAACAACTCCAACGTTACAGCCAGGAAGGCAAAAAAACGCCCCAACAATCTCAAGTTACCTCCGTTTCCCAACTTAGTGACGTTCAACCCACAGACTGGGCTTTTCAAGCCTTACAATCCTTAGTAGAAAGATTTGGCTGCATAGCAGGTTATCCCGACGGAACCTTTCGCGGCAATAGGGCCCTAAGTCGCTATGAATTTGCGGCCGGAGTCAATACTTGTCTCGATCGCATTACAGAAATCATCGCCGCCGAAACTGGCGATCGCATGACCGAGGGAGAATTACTCGCCGTTAAACGTCTCCAAGAAGAATTTGCCGCCGAATTAAGCCTATTACGACAGGACATTCGTCGCATAAACACCTATCTCGACCAAATCGAGAATAATCAGTTTTCCCTCACTACTCAACTGCGGGGAGAGGCAATTTTTGCCCTCACTGATGCTTTTGGAGAAGACACCGGAACCGATCAAACCGTATTCCAAAATCGTATCCGTCTCGACTTTAACACCAGTTTTACCGGACAAGACCTGCTATTTACCCGCCTTGTAAGCGGTAACGCCTCCAGCTTTAACGGAGGAGTGATCGGGGAGGGAACCCAAACCTTTAACATTGTCGGTGATACAGAAAATCAAATTAAGCTAGAACGCCTATTCTATCAATTCCCCATTAGCGATCGCCTTTATTTCACCCTCGCCGCCAAAGGAGTCACCTGGGATGATTTTGTTCCTACCCTCAACCCCTATATTGATGACTACGACGGCGGAAAAGGCAGTTTAAGCGCCTTTGGTCAACGTAACCCCATCTACCGACTTGGCGGAGGGGCTGGAATTGGTATCAATTATGAATTTCGCGATCACAGTTTAACCAGCATCTTCGGTCCCACATCCCTATCCGTCGGATATCTCAGCCCCACCGCCACCAATGCACAACCATCACAAGGCTTATTTAACGGCGATTTTTCCATTCTGGCACAATTGACTGTTACCCCCACAGATAACCTACAATTTGCCTTAACTTATAACCATAGTTATTTCACCCCCGGAAACTTTGGCTTTGATAATGGTCAGAACAATGGCCCTGTTTTTAATCGCACCACCGGAGAAGTTAATCGTAATGCCTTTAACGGCTACACCGGTACTGGGATAGCTAATTCCCTCTTGGGATTAACCAACGGACTTAACCCCCTAGGAGTCGCCACAGGCGTTTCTAGTCATTCCTATGGCTTGCAATTATCTTGGCGTATTCACCCACTCGTTATCGTCGGAGGTTGGGGAGGATATACCGCCGCTAGGGCTCGTGGTGTCGCTGATGGGCAAATTTGGAACTATGCTATCACTGTGGCATTACCTGATTTATTCCATGAAGGGAGTCTAGGCGGCGTGATTATTGGTCGAGAACCCTATCTGGCCAATCTTGATGCTTCAGGAAGGTTGGGGCGTACCCTTCCCACTGACTCCTCCTGGCATTTTGAGGGGTTTTATCGTTATCAGTTGAATGATTATCTTTCCATTACCCCAGGTATCATTTGGATTACCAATCCTAATCAAAGCGATCGACATCAAGACCTCGTAATTGGCACGATCAGAACTACCTTTACATTCTAGTACCCATCCGCTAGACCCCTTAACCACTGCCTCACATCTAAAACTGCCTTGATCAATTTTATCAATTATGGGAAAATTCACAATATCTTAACACTTACCACCTAGCCTAATCGTAGCTCGCCTATTCGTCTCTGAATTACACCAGGTTTATCCAATGTCACCAATTTTTGATGCCATACCCCCAACCTATTCCGACATCATTTTGTGCTACTATCAAAATGCCACCACTAAATTAGAAATTATCCGAATTTCTAATATCCCCGGATGGTACTTTGAACACATTCTCTTTCCCGGAGAACGCTTACTTTTTGAAGCAGTTACCGAAGCGAAACTTGAGATTTATCGAGGCGATCGCATAACGCCAAACCTAGCACAATTAGTCCCCTGTAGACATTTAGCCACTCAAGAAAATCATAAGACAGAACCCGATTTAGTGGTTGGCTTAGGTTAATAAAACCAGCAGCGTCTACGGGTGTCGTAGGAACGTCGGGGCGCGCCTGTGCAGTTAATCACATTTCCTAGGGGAGCATATTGCCAAACCCGCCTCACCCCACCGACAATAAAGTAGGGGCGGGTTCCGCAGTKAAMYACATTWCCTAGGGAGCATATTGCCAAACCCGCCTCACCCCACCGACAATAAAGTAGGGGCGGGTTCCGCAGTTAACCACATTTCCTAGGGAGCATATTGCCAAACCCGCCCTCACCCCACCGGGGCATTAATTTCCTAGGGAGCATATTGCCAAACCCGCCCTCACCCCACCGGSGCATTAATTTCCTAGGGGSCATWTTGCCAAACC
>NZ_PKGG01000352.1:0-3417 GCF_046480465.1 Arthrospira sp. PCC 8006 | reverse complement strand
GTAGCCACAGCAGACTTSAATGGCGACGGCCATATCGACATCCTGCTCACCGGCCAAGATAGTAGCGATAACTTCATCAGCCGAGTGTATCTCAACGATGGCAGTGGGGGATTTACCGAGGCCACCAATATCTCCCTGACCGGTGTTGGCTATAGTTCCGTAGCCACAGCAGACTTGAATGGCGACGGCCATATCGACATCCTGCTCACGGGCGACAGTGATTCAGGCTCCATCAGCCGAGTGTATCTCAACGATGGCAGTGGGGGATTTACCGAAGCCACCAATATCTCCCTGACCGGTGTTTACCAGAGTTCGGTAGGAACAGCAGACTTGAATGGCGACGGCCATATCGACATCCTGATCACGGTCCGTGATAGTGACTTTGAGCCCATCAGCCGAGTGTATCTCAACGATGGCAGTGGGGGATTTACCGAGGCCACCAATATCTCCCTGACCGGTGTTTACAATGGTCCGGTAGCCACAGCAGACTTCAATGGCTACGGCCATATCGACATCCTGCTCACGGGCCGTGATAGTGACTTTGAGCCCATCAGCCGAGTGTATCTCAACGATGGCAGTGGGGGATTTACCGARGCCACCAATATCTCCCTGACCGKTGTTGACGATAGTTCCGTAGCCACAGCAGACTTSAATGGCGACGGCCATATCGACATCCTGCTCACGGGCATGGATAGTAGCTTTCAACCCATCAGCCGAGTGTATCTCAACGATGGCAGTGGGGGATTTACCGAAGCCACCAATATCTCCCTGACCGGTGTTCGCTATAGTTCGGTAGCCACAGCAGACTTCAATGGCGACGGCGATATCGACATCCTGCTCACGGGCGTCGATAGTAGCAATAACCCCATCAGCCGAGTCTACAACAATGACACTGTATTTGCCTCACCAGCCAAAGCCATCTATGAGGCCCACAGCAGCAACGGCACCTGGCAATACAGCACGGACGGCGGCGCGACTTGGGTAGACTTCCCAGTAGTTAGCGAAACCAACGCCCTGCTCCTGGACGGCAGCAGCCAAGTCCGGTTTGTCCCGAACCCCGACTACAGAGGAGAAGCCACTTACAACTTCCGCGCCTGGGACCAATCAGATCGACTGTCAGTGGGGACTACGGCCGACGTTAGCACCAATGGCGGCACCACGGCCTATAGTGGCGAGACGGCCACCGCCACCATCACCATCAACCCGGTCAAACAAGCACCAATTCTCAGTCAAACGGAGTTTACCCTAACAGCAGTTAACCAAGGCACCACCGACCACACAGGAGATAACCTAGGGACAATAATTGGTGACAGCATCACCGTAGATGAACCGACTAACATCTTAGACTTCAGCCTCAATACCAATATCTCCCTGACCGGTGTTTACTTTAGTTCGGTAGCCACAGCAGACTTCAATGGCGACGGGCATATCGACATCCTGCTCACGGGCCAGAGTGATTCGGGTCCCATCAGCCAAGTGTATCTCAACGATCGCAGTGGGAGATTTACCCAGGCTACCAATATCTCCCTGACCGGTGTTGGCTATAGTTCGGTAGCCACAGGGGACTTCAATGGCGACGGCGATATCGACATCCTGCTCACCGGCCGCGATAGTGGCAATAACCCCATCAGCCGAGTGTATCTCAACGATGGCAGTGGGGGATTTACTGAAGCCACCAATATCTCCCTAACCGGTGTTGGCTATAGTTCGGTAGCCACAGGGGACTTCAATGGCGACGGCGATATCGACATCYTGCTCACCGGCGAAGATAGTGAYTCAGGCTTCATCAGCCAAGTGTATCTCAACGATGGCAGTGGGGGATTTACCGAGGCYACCAATATCTCCCTGAYCGGTGTKGCCGCTAGTTCGGTAGCCACAGCAGACTTGAATGGCGACGGCTATATCGACATCCTGCTCACCGGCCAAGATAGTRGCGATAACTYCATCAGCCGAGTGTATCTCAACGATGGCAGTGGGGRATTTACCGAAGCCACYAATATCTCCCTGACCGGTGTTTACAATGGTTCGGTAGCCACAGCAGACTTCAATGGCGACGGCCATATCGACATCCTGCTCACGGGCCTAGATAGTAGCAATAACCGCATCAGCCGAGTGTATCTCAACGATGGCAGTGGGGGATTTACTGAGGCCACTAATATCTCCCTGACCGGTGTTGACTTTAGTTCGGTAGCCACAGGGGACTTCAATGGCGACGGCGATATCGACATCCTGCTCACCGGCGAAGATAGTGATTCAGGCTTCATCAGCCAAGTGTATCTCAACGATGGCAGTGGGGGATTTACCGAGGCCACCAATATCTCCCTGATCGGTGTGGCCGCTAGTTCGGTAGCCACAGCAGACTTCAATGGCGACGGCGATATCGACATCCTGCTCACCGGATTTGATAGTGACTTTAGTCCCATCAGCCAAGTCTACACCAATGACCCAATAGAAGTCCCACCAGGCAAAGCCATCTATGAGGCCGACAGCAGCAACGGCACCTGGCAATACAGCACGGACGGCGGCGCGACTTGGGTAGACTTCCCAACAGTTAGCGAAACCAACGCCCTACTTCTGGACAGCAGCAGCCAAGTCCGCTTTGTCCCTAACCCCGACTACAGAGGAGAAGCCACTTACAACTTCCGCGCCTGGGACCAATCAGATGGACTGTTACGGGGGACTACGGCCGACGTTAGCATCAATGGTGGCACCACGGCTTATAGTGGCGAGACTGCCACCGCCACCATCACCATCACCATCAACCCGGTCAAACAAGCACCAATTCTCAGTCAAACGGAGTTTACCCTAACAGCAATTGACGAAGACAGCACCGACCACACAGGAGATAACCTAGGGACAATAATTGGTGACAGCATCACCGTAGATGAACTGACTAACATCTTAGACTTCAGCCTCAATACCAATATCTCCCTGACCGGTGTTGGCTATAGTTCCGTAGCCACAGCAGACTTGAATGGCGACGGCCATATCGACATCCTGCTCACGGGCGTCAGTGATTCAGGTTCCATCAGCCGAGTGTATCTCAACGATCGCAGTGGGGGATTTAACGAAGCCACCAATATCTCCCTGACCGGTGTTTACTTTAGTTCMGTAGCCACAGCAGACTTCAATGGCGACGGCGATATCGACATCCTGCTCACGGGTGTCGATAGTAGCGATAACTTCATCAGCCTAGTGTATCTCAACGATGGCAGTGGGGGATTTACTGAAGCCACCAATATCTCCCTGACCGGTGTTTACYTTAGTTCAGTAGCCACAGCAGACTTCAATGGCGACGGCGATATCGACATCCTGCTCACGGGYSTCGATAGTAGCGATAACTTCATCAGCCTAGTGTATCTCAACGATGGCAGTGGGGGATTTACTGAAGCCACCAATATCTCCCTGACCGGTGTT
>NZ_PKGG01000197.1:0-10326 GCF_046480465.1 Arthrospira sp. PCC 8006 | reverse complement strand
GCTCCTTATATTCAACCAAGGGGCTGAAGTCCCCACCAGGCGGTTATTTCAGGTATTTCAACCATATTTCATGCCTGAACGTCTCGCACTTTGTATATTCTATACCAAACGTTGGGACATATAAACAGTTATGAGGATGGTCAGGAGTGCGCTCCTTATATTCAACCAAGGGGTTGAAGTCCCCACCAGGCGGTTATTTGAGGTATTTCAACCATATTTCATGCCTGAACGTCTCGCACCTATATTATCAATATTAGCCTCTTTTCGTTAATAAGCCTCTGGCTGCCAGATGGAAAATAGGGGGCCCACTACATCTAGCTCAGTGATGCAACGGCTGGCTTTATCCTGATTTAAGCTTACCTGGCGATATTTCCTCGCCTCTGGCTGTGCAAACGCAGTGGTGTTCAGGTTCAGCAATGCCGTCCGGTGGTTGTGGCGGGTTTTGTAACTGTTGGATTAACCAATTGGCAGCAGCGATGAGCTATAAATTGATTTTAGGCTTTTTTTCCTCCTTAACTTTCCGTTGCAGAAAGGCAACCCCTTCCGCCATAGGCTTTTCCCAAGGATCGGCGGCGGTGAGGGAAGGCAACCGACCCCTTTGCTATTTGAACCGTAGCGCCCGTTTTGCTAACTCTCGCGCTTCTTCTACGGAGAGATTGACTCCCTTGGCGGCGATCGCGAAGCTCAGGCGAGGGAATCGCCTCTGCGACGAGTTTCAGCCGTTCCGCGTCCGTTAAATCTTCCCGACAAATGCGGGAGACTTCCGGGCTTTTGGGTAGGGCTAAACCCTTAATTTCTAGGTGAATTTCCCCGCTTTCTGGATTAACTCCCACATTGCATCGACGGCATCAGGTTCCGCAATCAAGTTGGTAAACCGGGCGCGGGTTTTACCCGGTGCGTCGCGGGTCGCCCGCCCAATCATTTGGACAATTTCGGTCAAACTGGAAAGGATTGCACATTCAAAACCTGCCTTTCAATAATCACCAATGTGCCGTCATTCAAGCGCACTTTAACATCGAGATAGGTATCTTTTAACCCTTCCAGTTGTGCTGGCAAATTCGGCTTAATGATTTCCAAGTCTTCAATAGTGGAATTTCCCTCATATACCCAACCATTGAGAAAACTGATAAAGTAGATCAATCAAGCCCTTAAAATCATTTAAAGGCTGTTATTACAATACTCTAACCCAGTCACCATGACATTTTGTAGCCACTGCTGGAAACGGGGAATCAAATTTTCCTGTTCATCAGCATAGGAAAATTGAAACGGAGAATCAGTTAAAGGCTGAAGATAGCTAAAAATACTTGCTTTTTGCTCTTAGCAAAAAGATTAATTAAACTCGATAATTCACCGCAGTCCGCATCTTCCAAAGCGGCAATATAAACGGCGAGATCGTCCCGGGTTATCACTAAAGGAAACCAACTCGCTTGGATGAAAACTAAACTGGCTAAACAACGAGCAACCCGACCATTTCCATCTTGAAAAGGGTGGATTTGGGTAAATCGATGATGCAACCAAGCCGCCTCAATTTCTGGGGGAACTTTTTGTTCTTGATGTTGATGATGTAAGGTGATTAATAGCTCCATTTCCGATGCTACTTGTTCCGGCGGACAATACTCGTGAATTGTGCCATCTGGTCGGAGGGGGTTATTGGGTTGACGTTTCCAGTCGCCTTTAATTAAGGAAACCCTAAAGATTTTTCCCTGTGGGTTTAAGGCTTCTGTGCTTTCCTGACTCTGGGTTAAAACTTGATGTAACTGCTTGATATAAGAATTAGATAGATTTCTTTGACCCCCAACAAAATCAAATAATCCCTCAATGGCAGCCTCTTGATCTTTAATGAGCGAAACGACCTGTTTAACTGGAATATCTGTAGAGCCGTGAGGGATTAATGCTTCATTAATTCCCTGTTCAATTAACAAACGAGTGATGCCGCGATCTATGGTGTATAAACGCTCAATAATTCCGGTGTCAATGGCGATTTCCCGCCGCAGCTTTTCGCTAAAGATTTGAAACTATCCCGATTGACGCAGGCGATCTGCTTGCTCGTTCCAAACGGTGACTAAAGGGGGCAGTTCACTACTAGCTAAATCTTGCCAGTTACAGGGTAAATTTTCTATGGGTTTCCACAACATAAAGTTTCATTTATATACTGACCCTATTATAACAAGCTGTAAGACTCTAGCAAATGCGATTGGCCTTGTTTGCATCACGAAAGCTCTCCTATCTCCCTCACCAAATTACTGTCTTCCTCTTAAACATTTTAAGGATGGGAATCATACCCCTGAAGGTGAGTATCTAAAGACCAGATAAACACCCGCCGATTGGGAAACAAGCGCCTCGATTTTTCCCATTCTTGGATAATTGACAGATCACCCATACCCTTACCTTGTGTTGCTGAATCCGGAAAATCAGTCAACCAGAGTTGCACTTCATCCAAAGTGGGAACCTGCATTACCGTCCAAGGGGTTTCTCCGGCGATCGCCATTTTAACTTGCTCAACAAACAACTCAGCACATTGTCGGCGCCAACGACCCTCACTGATATGAGCAATATTATGATTTCCGGTTTCATAAACAACCGCCATTGGTAACAGCAAATGGGTTCCTTTTTCCAAAAAATCCCTAAGTTGTTCCATGACTAAGCCTCGCTCATCATTCAATTTAGGAATATTAAGAACATTACAAAAAACCGAAGTATTGACAATCGAAACATCCGCCATTAGTGAGCCTCCACCATGGAATTAAGCGAAGTCAACCAGTCTAGAGCCTGCTGTTTTTTGTTCTCATTTCCTGGATGCTGCTTGACAAAACGTTCTAACAGTCCCCGAGTCATTAAATGACCCACGGAACCCTGAGCAATCAGTTCCGGGTAATCGGGAATATCTTGCAACCGAATTAACTGACTTGACCCATCATCAGGACTGCGATAACAAAATTCAGTCTCAGGAATTGCCTCATCAGGAAGAGCATCTAATAAAGCAGGATTATGGCTACTAATGAGAATACGGAGGTTACGTTGTCGAGCAATTTCAGCCATCCGAGACAGTAAGGCACTCGCACGACTCGGGTGTACACCATTATCGATTTCTTAAATGACTACTAAACTTTCTTCCGGTGCAGAAAGTAATACTGCTGCAATGGATAAAACTCGCAGGGTTCCATCAGACAATCTGGCGGCATCATAAGGAGTTGCCACCCCTCCAAAGGTTTCAGTGAGTTGTAACATCACCTCATCCCGAGGGGTTTCTAAAAAACTAATCTCCTCAATATTCTGTTCTGGAAGACTACAAACAAAGTCTAAAACCGCCTGCTTAGAGGTTGTAGATTGACATAAATTATAAATAACTCCCGATAAATTTTGCCCTTTCTCACGCAAAATTAAATCGGTTTTGTGACCATAGTTTTTCATCAAGCTAGGCTCTGGTTCTAAAAACAAAATTCCACTTAACTAACGGACATATTTTTCTCAACAATTCGGGATAATTTCTCGACTTTTGATATTTTCAGATCGAAATCAAATGGTACTTAAAAGTTGGGCAAAAACCGCCAAATAAATACCACAAAACAGGCTCGGTTTTTTGCTGCGTTTTGCAAAATTATTATAAGTAACAAAAATATCACTTCCTGCCCCTTGCGGTTCACTGGTGATTTCAGACAACGGAACTTTAGAAGTTGAACTGGTAATCCGTTCTTGCATAACCTGCAAATGGTTGTCTGAACTGAGTCCTAGTTGAATCTCAAAACTTTCCCAATCGGGATGGTTTGTCAAGCCAGCTAGTTGAAATGTCTGCTTTCCTCGATATCCCAAATGTTCGACATTATCTCGAAAGAAATTATCTCCTTTTTTTTGCGGATTTCTGAGCAATCCAAGTCTTTCCCCAGTGGCAAGCCGAGATAAAAGCCGCAAGGCTTCAATAACATTACTTTTACCGGAAGCATTGGCTCCAATTAATACCGTAAGCCGCCCTAAGTGCAATGTCGCCGATTTATAACTTTTGAAATCTTTTAACTCTATTTCTGTAATCATCGTCGTTCACTCCGTTGGTGAGTTAAACTATTAAACTCTGCGGGTTCCCAAAACCCATGGGAAAATGTCCATTGTGGGAACCCAATTGCTTTTTATTACTAAAATGTGTTATGATACTCTAATAATACTGGCTAATTCCGGCTCATATTGGAATTGCTCAATGGTGCCGTCCTGGATTTTGGCGATCGCCTCTTCAATGGCATCTAATGGCACTAGAAACGACTCTCTAGGCTGGACTGGGAACTGAAAACGATCCATCAATTCCAGGTCTAATCGCGCCCCCGCGAAAAACTTATGTAGGAGAAGCTCTAGCTTTTTCGGGTGGATATTTGCCAGTTGAAAAGTGGCTACAATTTCCACATCTGCTAACAGATAGTTAGGGTTATGCTTTGCCTTAGCAATGCGCTTTTTAACATCCCCACCCGTCACGCCAATTTTATGAATAATCGACCGATTTTTGGCTATAAAAGGCTCGTCAGATAGGCTCCGCAATACATAAATATAACCCGTGATTAAATCATCATCATCTGATTTAACTTCTGGTTAGGGCTGACCGGAAAATAAACGCCCCCAATCCCGCCGATCCAGCTTAGTGATGCGGCGGCTGGTTTTATCCTTATTTAAGGCTCGCTGAAGTGATCTAAACAGAGGATTGCTCTCAGCCGTGCCATCATAAATTACCCGGAGCCTATAATTTCTCAGACCATAGTCAGTGATAAACATCTCCCCCGTCTCTGCTACCAGAACTTTTTGACCATCAAGAATAAACAAATCCCCTTGATTAATGGTGGCATAATACTGATATTTCACAGCTTGGCGATCGCCTGTTTTTAACTGACGCTGAACTTCCTCAAAGATGGGTTTAAATTCATCAAAATTCTGGCAGGGAAACCGCTGGGCAATTTCTTCCGCCGCCTTAATTTCTTGACGCTATCGCACATGAGTTAACTGGGTGATATCATTTTCGGGAGCAGCATCAACCCCCAAAGAAGCCAAAAGCGCCGCATCAATTTGGTCCTCTTCCAGGTTTTCTGATTCGGTAAAACTGGCATCATTTTCGATGTTTAAAAGTCCTCGGTAGTCCAGAGGTTCAAGGAGGGCGCGACATTCCGCCGATTCCCGCAAACGTTCCAGGCGCACTGCATAGAGGCGCTCGAAAATATCCCGATCGCCCATAAGTTGAGGAAGTCTACCTTTTTCGGCAACAAAGCGATCGATTTCCTCAAACGAGCGCGATAATCCGTTCTTCTCTAGGGGAATATTCGGGAGTCGCTTCCGGGGCGATATTTATCCCCAACTGTGCCAACAGTTCTAAATCTTCATCAGTGGTAGATTTGGGCGGGGATTTAGCCATTGTTTTCCTCGTGGTGTTCAGGTTCAGCAATGCTCTCATGCATGTTCTGGCGGGTTTTGTAACTGTTGGATTAACCAATTGGCAGCAGCGGTGTTGGTTTCGGTGTTCAGCCGTTCTAGGGTTTGTTCTAAAAGGGCGATCGGCAACCCCGTCAATACTTGGGACTGGGCGATCGCTTCATAATGCCCCAATGGAGTCAAGCTAAAGGCAAAAATCCGCCGCCCTTTCATATCAACCACCCAATATTCAGAAATCCCTAAGCTGGCGTAGAGTTGCTTTTGTTCATCTAGGTCAAGGCTGAGGGTAGTATCAGCAATTTCCCCCACCAAGTCCGGCAAACGGTGGCGACGCAAGTCAATCCGGCGCGGCTGGTCCGGGTTGCCATCGGGGAATATTATCACCCTTGTACAGCACTAAATCTGGCGCACAGGCGTGGGTATCGGGGCATTCAATGACAAGCGCGACCATAAGATTGCAAAACAAACTCAGGGTGCAGAAATACCCAAACAAAGAAAATTGCCGTTATCAAATCACTGAACGAAGCATGATTCGGTCCTTCTTTACCCATATCTACCCACAACCATCCTTGATGAAATGAGATTTTTTGCCAGTCTATATCCGGGTGATCCCGGATAGCCACATAGTCTTGCCAGGTGGCGTTGTGGCGTTGGAGGATGGAGTTTGGGGGGGTGGGTTTTTCTAGGGAGAGCTTCATGGATTTTCACCTCCAGATGAGCTATCAATTGATTTGAGGCTTTTTTTTCCTCCTTAACTTTCCGTTGCACAAAGGCAACCCCTTCCGCCATGCACTTTTCCCAAGGATCGGCGGCAGTGAGGGAAGGCAACCGACCCCTTTCCTGTTTGAACTGTAGCGCCCGCTTTGCTAACTCTCGCGCTTCTTCTACGGAGAGATTGACTCGCTTGGCGGCGATCGCCTCTGCGACCAGTTTCAGGCGTTCCCGACGAGTGGACTTAGCTAGAATCGCGTATGCTTCCCCAAAAGGATTAATCCGGTCAATCAGATCGATATCTAAGTCTGTCACCGATAGGGAAAACTGCCGCACCCCGTCAATTAGGGCGGTGTTTTTGGTGGCTACCCCGTCCCCTTCGTTACTGGTTTTCTTAGCTTGTTGTACCAAATTGAGAGCGGCTACTGCGTGTTGGCGGACGGCTTCGCGATCGCCTTCATCCAGTAGGGGGAATTTCTGTTTAATAATTTTACCCATCCGTAGTTGGGTGAGTTCCTCTGCCACCAATTCCTCATCAAATAGACCGCGCTCGATACTCGGCTTATCTTGGACAAAAGCCGTCACCAATTCCGTTAAATCTTCCCGACAAATGCGGGAGGCTTCCGGGCTTTTGGGTAGGGCTAAACCCTTAATTTCTAGCTGAATTTCCCCGCTTTGGTGGCTTAACTCCCACATTGCATCGACTCGGATCGTAGCCACTTTCTCCATAGTCAAAGCCGGGGGTGGGTTGATTGTCCGGGCGCTTGGGTTTGAACTGAAAGCGGGGGGCTAGGACTTGTTCCATTAGCAGACTGGCAGCGATCACCTTAATCGTATCATTCACCGCCTCTGTCACTGCCATCTCGCTGGCATCAGGTTCCGCAATCAAGTTGGTAAACCGGGCGCGGGTTTGACCCGGTGCGTCGCGGGTCGCCCGCCCAATAATCTGGACAATTTCGGTCAAACTGGAACGGTAACCAATGGTTAAAGCGTGTTGTACCAATCCAATCAAAGCCTTCTTTAGCCATCAGGGGGGCAATGATAATATCAACGCGATCGCGATTATCTTTGTGGGTGGGGTCCTTCAGTGCGGCTGCCACTTTATCCCGCTTGCTGGGGTCATCATCCACCAAATCGGCAATCTTGAGAATCTTACCCGGGCGCGGTTTTGACCCATTGAAATCCTGCAAGTGGAGGCGTGCCTTGCCATTCTCCCAATGCCTCAATAATATGTTCCACTTCCCGGATTTTGTCCTTGGTACTCTCGCGGGAATTAACGTTAGGAATATGCAGAAAGCGTTTTTTCGTTGGGGCCCGGTACCTGCATGATTTCATCGGTGTAGCTACCGGAGTAAAAATAATAGCCGATATCCAGTTGTTTTAGGTGTTCATAGCCGTTGAGTTGTTCATAATAGTGCACCGGTAGTCGTGGTGAAATTTGGCTTCGTCTTCGGGATGTAGGACTGCTTCGGCATCCCCCCGAAAATAAGAACCCGTCATGGCCACGATATGGGTTTTGTCGCGAGCCATCAGTTGGCGGATMTGGTCTCCCAGCTTGTTGTCAGGGTTAGAGGAAACATGGTGAAACTCATCAACCGCAATCAGGCGATCGTAAGCGCATTTCTACGCCAAATTTATCCACCGCAAAGCCGAAGGTGGCATGGGTGCAAATTAAGACTTGATCATCGCGCTTCGAGAAAGGTTTTAGTAGGGGTCGAGAGAGATGTTGCCATCTCCCCCTCCCATACAGAACCGTACTTGAGACTTTCACCTCATACGGCTCCTAATTTGACCGTCTCCTTGTTAAGAGTACAGCATCATCTCTTCATCAAGAGCTGTTTTATTGTCGTGACAATGGCGATGTAATAATTGAATATTCTTGTATTCATCCTTTCCGCCATGGCTTCTAGGTACAATGTGGTCTACTTCAACTATATCTGATGGGGTAAAGAATTGTCCACACCAGGTACATCTACCTTTTTGCTTTTTGAGTAGTTTTGCTACCCTATTTGGCGTGCCGATTGCTTGTCCTTTCCTGGTTGCCCAGTAAGTCCAATTTCCGTCGTATGGTGTTGCGTCAGGGCGTATTAGGGTATGTCTAACAATTGGAGTCCAGTTGTGTTTGAATAGATGTAACCCATCTTTGGTTTGGAATATCCAATTTTCATGTCTTTCTTTCCCATTGCTAAGTTTAATTGTTCCATGTCTGAAATAATTATTTAGCTTTTCGAGACTTGCCTTTCCGCATCTTGATAATGTCCATGCTCGTAACATTTGCCAGATTATGAAGTCTAGCTTATTGAAGGTCTCTACTGAGACTACCGCTGAGTAGTAATTTGACCATCCCCGTATTATCGGGTTTAGTCTGCTTATCAGGGTTGATTGAGGTGCTGTTTTGAGTTGTTCTATTGCACTTTTAATCACTTCTGTGTGAGCTTTAACTGCTTTATTGCTGGGTTTGATGTGGGTTTTATGTCCGATTAATCGGCTTGCTCCCCCGCCTGTTTTCCCAGATTTGTATTTTCCTGCTGGATATTGCCTGATATTGAATCCGAGAAAGTCAAACCCTGGATTCTCTGTTTTACCGTCATACTCAATAGTTTTGAGTGTATGACAGATTCGAGTCTTTTCAGGTTTTATTTCTAGTCCTACAGGTTTTAGCCATTCATAAATAGCAGTCTTGCACTGTTCAATGATTTCTAGGTCTTTGGATATGACCACAAAATCATCGGCATATCTTATAAAGTTTACCTGAGTGGCTGTGCCTTTATTTGGATACATTCCTTTAACTAGCCTTTCCATTCCCAACAGTGCGATGTTGGCGAGTATTGGACTTATTACCCCTCCTTGAGGTGTCCCTGTTTCTGTATCCTCAAATACACCGTTATCTAGCACGCCAGCTTTGAGCCATTGTTTCAGGTCTCTCTTCAAGCTGCTTGGACAATGAATTTTGGACAGTAGGTAATCATGGTTCACGGTAAGAGCATTTTGCTATATCAGCATCGAGTACATAATATTCACCCTTGTTGATACTTGAGTAAATTCGTGCTATTGCATCATGAGCCGACCGTCCGGGACGGAACCCATAGCTTGTGCTTTCAAATCTCGATTCCCATTCAGGTTCGAGAGCCGACTTAACCAAGGCTTGCCTTGCTCTATCTTGGATTGTGGGTATGCCTAGTGGGCGTTTTTCATCCTTACCAGGTTTTGGAATCCACACCCTTCGCAGTGGTTTTGATTTGAGTTTTCCCTTAATGTTCTTAACAAGCTCGAACCTTTGTCTTGAAGAGATTGCTCTTACTCCATCAACTCCGGCTGTTTTCTTGCCTTGACCCGCTTGGGGGGGNCGGGTTTATTAAGCTGACTGTTGGGAAGCATGGCTGACCGTGGAACCCGCCCCTACAGCCGCACTGCTAAGAGCCGGGCATAATACGATTTCACCAGTAGACGTTGCCACCTTCGTGCCTTAGCATTTTGTCCCGATTTAGCTGCTCGAAATATACTCTTTTGGAGCTTGAAAACTTTCCGTTGAACCTTAGTCCATGGGATTGTCTTCCATGCGTTGTTCGTAGTCTTGATTGGTTTTGGTTTCCCAAACCCTTTCTTTAAACTCGCTATCGCCATTTGTACACCTACTAGGCTCTATTTCTTTACAATCAAACCGTGACCTGTTAGCATATCCCTGCCATTACAGTAGGGCGTTGGCTTTTGGTCACATCTCACATCCTCTAGGACTTGCGGTTACACTTATCCCTACTGATATCTCGACCAGATAATCAGAGTCCAGGAGGACTTAAAACGTTCCGTTTATATGGGCATTCCATCTTTAGACTTGTCCTATCCACCGGGGTACTTTTAAAAGTCTGTGTAGGTGTTGCGGTAAAAACCCTACTTTTCCCCTTACCCTTTTGGGCGCAGCGTATCAACCTATTTCGCTGCTAAGTAATTACGATGGTTCAAGCCGGACATTCGGTTTCCCTAATCCAGCAATTCTCATTATGGAAATTCAACTGCTATCGGGCGGGATGTCTAACTCGAGACCTTCAAGCATAAAGGTCAGAAGGTGCTCCCAACTGTCGAAGTACAGGTAACGGGTCAACGCCCGCAAATCATCAAAAAAGGTTTGGCGGGTGGGCAAGTGCGCTCGTAGTAACTGGTACTTGTCATCGAGCAACTCCAGCAGGGTATGGAAGAGCAGCGAGAGGATGTTGAGGG